>JAOZTQ010000052.1 GCA_029939085.1 Candidatus Nanopelagicales bacterium | reverse complement strand
ACTGGTGCGGGAAGCGAAGCCCCCGAGATCAACCAGAGTGGTGCGCCAGGATTACTTACTTCGAAAGTTACGGTGAAGGAACGGGTACTGACCGAAACTGAGGCAGATAGGCTCGCTCGGAAATCCAAGGTCACGCATATCGAACCCGTTTTGCCGATCGCGACTCAGGGTTCGAGTTTGAGCGCTGATGCCACGGCGAGCCGCGCTCTAGTGGGTCCGCGCCCGGCTGCCTCATGGGGGCTTGATCGCGTCGATCAAGTTACCGGTTTAGATGGTTCTTATGCACCGTCAAGTGATGGGGCTGGTGTCCACGTCTACGTGATTGACGGAAATGTGGCTTCGAATCACCCCGAGTTCGCGGGACGGGTTGGCCAAGGTGTCAGTTTCGTCGACGCGCCGACTGGTGGGGTATGCGATCGACATGGAACCCACGTTGCGGGCACGCTTGTGTCTTCGACCTACGGTGTTGCTTCAGGTGCCACGCTGCATCCGGTACGAATCCTTGATTGCGCCGGGACAGGAACATCTACCGGTTTGCTGCAAGGTTTAATCTGGGTGGCTGAACACCACGCATCAATAGGAGCACCACCAGCAGTGGTGAACTTAAGCCTCGGGGCAAGCGCGACTTCTGACGTGATCAACGACGTAATCGCCCAGTTATCTGATCGGGGCATTGTTGTGGCGGTAGCTGCGGGTAATCAAGGTGCCAAGGCCTGTGACTTTTCGCCAGCGAGCGCGCCGGCGGCGCTGACTGTCGCGGCAAGTACACGGTATGACGCTGAGGCGAACTACTCAAACTGGGGGCGCTGCCTCGATATTTTTGCACCTGGTGATGGCATCGCAAGTACAAATCCCGACCCACAGGCCGTGGCTGCTTCCTATATGAGTGGTACTTCGCAAGCGGCACCACATGTTGGTGGCGCCGCAGCGGTGCTATGGGGCAACAATCTCGCGCAGTCGGCTGACGATGTCAGAGCGGGTGTGGCCGCCATGGGGCGTAATGGTGCGATATCTCTGATCCGGACGGGAGTTGGTTCGCCCACTCGGCTAGTTGCTGTGCCGACATCGACGGCTGACGGTGTTGCTCCGGCTCCCAGCACCAATGAACAAGTTCTCGCGAAGCCTGGCAAGGTCTTGAAACTTCGAATCAAGAAATTGCGTAAGCGCACCGCAGTTATAAAGTTCCGGAAAGTGGATCTCGCCAACCGTTACCGCGTAGAAATTCGGCGTGCAGGCACCGATAAATGGCGTAGCCGGGGGCAGTCAAAGAAGTCGCGATTGAAAGTCAAGCGGCTTCGACCGGATACGGTTTATCTGGTCAGAGTGATAGCAAAGAATCAAGTTGGAGCGACACGCGGGGCAAAGTTCAAGTTCCGAACTCGTTAGCACCTAATGCCGAGGGTGCGGCATGTTCAATGGGCCCCGGTAGCGGCGTTATCGCTTAGTCCGGAACTTCTTGGTTGCAGTTTGCGAGCGTTCGCTACCGGAAACTCCCACAACAGCGATCCGATACTTAGTTCCTGAGGCGAGCCCGGAGATGTTGGCTTTAGAGCTACGAGCCTGAAACTTGGTTTTGGCTTTTCCGCCTGTCAACTGCTTGATCTTTACCAAATATTTCTCGGCGGAACCTAATGTCGCCCAACGAATCTTGGCCTTCTTGCGGGTTAACTTGCCGATTTTGATCTTCGCTGGTGACTGACTGCTCAGCTGTGGTGGAACTACGGGATCAGGAGCTGGTGAGGTCGTGGCGGGCGGAGGCGCAGGTGCCGCGGGTGCACTCGGTGGTTGTGGTTGTGGTTGTGGTTGTGGTTGTGCTGGTACGCCCGCGAAATTAACGTTCAGGAGCCGGTTCGGGCTTTGGCTCGCCGTGCTTGGTAACGCAAGAACGTTGAGTGTGGACTGATTCACAACGGCAGCAATAACTTCGCTGGCGCTGGCGGTGGGCCGGTAGCTCCAATAAACCGCCGCTGCTCCCGCGACATGCGGCGCCGCCATCGAGGTGCCGCTGTAGCTGGCTTTGCCGCCTCCTGGGACGGTAGAAGTGATTGCCGAGCCAGGTGCGTAGAGGTCAAGACAGGATCCAAAATTCGAGAAACCGGATTGCTGGTCGTTGCTCGTGGTGGCTCCCACCGTGAGAGCGGCCGCCGCTGCAGCCGGAGAAACATTGCAAGCATCAGAACTTTCATTTCCCGCTGCTGCAACAACGGTTATGTTGCTGTTGACTAAGTCAGCGACCGTCGAGTCCAGTAGCGCACTGCGGCCGCCACCGAGACTCAAGTTCACTATGGACCTTGCTGGCGCCGTCTTTTTGATCCAATTCAAGCCGGCTATCACCGCCGATGTGCTCCCAGAGCCGCGGCAATCCAGGACCCGCACCGGATGAACCGTCGCATTGGGTGCCATGCCGTAGGGTCCGGAAGCTATGGTCCCGGCTACGTGGGTTCCGTGCCCATTGCAGTCATCCGCGGTTCCATTAACGGTGATCAAATCGATACCGGAACCTATTTGGTTCTTTAGCTCTGGATGATCTAGGTCGATGCCGGTATCAACCACGTAGACATGGGTCCCGGCCCCATCCGCGGGGGGTTGATATCTGCCGTTCAGTCCTCGACTCTGGTCGCTCCGGTCTAATCCCCACGGGACGTCACCAGCAGTGTTTTGTACTTCAAGTGCGCTGACCGGTTGATCGAGCTCGACTGCCTCGACGCCTGGCGCATCCTTGAGTGAGCGAGCTTCGGCCGCATCAACGGTTACTACAGCGCCCGTCAGTGCTGGTCCCTTCAGCTTTTCGCTAACGTCTTTTCGAGTTAAATCCGAGTCAGTAACTAGATCACCGACAGAACTTCCCGCTTCCAATTTGACGATGTAGTCCTGATCTCCGGAAGACTTAGGTTTCGGCGCGGTCGCGGTTGAGTGCCCCGGGCCGGGTTCGGTGCCAGAGTCACTGACTGCGTTAGCCGGTGCGGCAGTTAGGGCAAGTGCCATTAGTGCCGCTACGCAACCTCCAGTTAACCCCGCTCGGTAGGCATGGTTAACCTGCTCTGTGAACACGCCGTTTCCTCCCTGAGGTGCGGAAACCTTGACGGTTACCGACCTTCTAGACAGGTATCGGCGCTCGAGTCCCTCGTCATGAACCGAGTGTTCGAAATCCGTATGAGTGCGTCGAGGGTGATTGATATGCCTCGGGGCTACTTCACGAAGATCAAGCGGTAGGAGTCAGATATTTTCGATCAAGTAAGCGGCTAGTGCTCCTGCGAAGCTGTGCGTGCTCCCGAAAGGTGGCGCCACCATCGCACCGGCAGCCTGGCCGGCTTGCGTAATTCGGTCACAAAGAATCCCTGGTGCCACGACTAGGGGTATGACAATCGAGTTTCTTGTGGCTATTTCACCCACTTCACTCGGCGTTAGTGCGGCGGTCACCGGAACCCTTCCGCCCAGTCGACGACTGATCTCCGATTCCATTTCGGCGCAACGATCCATCAACTTCAACGATCGACTACCCGCCAGAGCAACAACGATCTGTGTAACCGCATGACCTTGTGCTGATTCCGCAATCCCGTCGGCGAAAATCCTTGGCGGTGGCGGCGCTACCAGCCGGATCTCCTGCCCTGGCCTAGCGAGCAACGGGGGGATGTCTGTGCGCCAATGAAAACCTGCCGTAAGCAGCAACGGCAGTACTGTTGTTTGGCCCGCTTCTGAATGGGCCAGAAACTCTTGAGCTCGCGGCACATCGTGCTCGAGATAGCAGGATTCAGTTGTCATCCCCAAGGTGACAGCGATTCGGTCGGCGATGGTGCGCACTGCGGCGGCATGTCGCTCATCCGGACTGCCGTGCGCGACGAGGATTATGCGTCGAAGATCAACTTCACTATCCTTCCGGCTTTGTTCTGGGCGGCGCTGTTGCGCAGTCGATGTCACTAGTTGATCGCCCCGTGTCCAGCTCGGATCGATGGCTTACCCAGATCGCCAATATCGTCCCGCAATGCCGCTACCGGACCGACAACGACAACCGCGGGTGAAGCGATTCCGGTTACCTCTGCCTTTTCAGCGATTTCTGACAGCGGCGCCCTTATTGTTGCCTGTTGAGTAGTCCAGCCAGCCGCAACGATTGCTGCTGGCGTCAGCGGATCACGCCCAGCAGTAATCAGGCCAGTAGTTGTGTCCTTCAGATCCCTCACTCCCATGAGCATGATGAGGGTTGTGTCGGTAGGAGTTGATCCAGCCCGGCGCACAACGTCAGCGGCCCCGCTGTGCGACGACAGCACCATGAACGAGTCGGATGCGCCGCGGTGAGTGACCGGGATACCAGCAGCTGCGGGTACTGACATAGCACTCGACACACCTGGAACAATTTCCACATCGACCCCCGATTGCAGGCAATGGAGGGCTTCTTCACCGCCACGTCCTAATACGAATGGGTCACCGCCCTTGAGCCGTACGACGATCTGACCTGCAACTGCATGTTCGACGAGTAGATCGTTAATCTCTTGCTGCGGTAGCGAATGTTTGCCTGGCGCTTTGCCCACATCGATAATTTGGACATCATCATCGAGTCGATCTAATGCTCGGATGGGGGCCAACCTGTCAGTCACTACGACGTCGGCGAGGGAGAGAAGTCGCCGTGCCCGAACCGTAAGCAGGTCTGGATCTCCCGGGCCGCCACCAACTAAGAAAACTCGTCCCGGCCCCGGCCGTGATCGCCTGAGGGGTAGTGCGCCTTCTGCCGCAAGTTCGGTCATGAAGTTTCGAAGCGCAATCGCGCGCCGCGGATCCCGACCGGCATTGACTGCGAACTGGACCCCATCCTCGCTGTGTTCAGTAGCAGCCGTCCAAGCGGGAGAGTGGTCGGCTGCTCCGGCACGGACGCTCCAAATCTTGAGAGCCTCAGCTGTCGTAACCACAGTCTCGTCGACGTCCGAATCTCCGGTGCAGGTGTGAACCAACCAAACGTCGGCGAGGTCGGAAGGTTGAAAATCCCTGGGTGACCAGATGATTTGTTGGCGGTCTGCTAGATCTTTTAGGCCTTCAGTAAGCCAGGGGCTAACTACCGTGACTCGGGCTCCTGACTCGAGGAGTCCAGAAACTCTACGCTCGGCCACCGGGCCACCACCCACGACGAGAGCGTTTTTGCCGTGCATCGTCAAGAACAGGGGGTAGTCCGGTTGTGGCGGGCGCGATACCCCGGACTGATCATTTGTTTCCGTGATCCTCATATGTGCATCCCGCATTCAACTTTGGGGCGTCCGGCCCAGCGTCCGGCCCGGTCTGATTCGCCTGGTTCGACTGCCCTGGTGCATGGCTCACAGCCAATCGAGCGGTAGCCAATATCTCGTAGCGGATTTTCCATGATTCCGTACTCGGCAATGCATGCGTCTATGTGTTCATCGGTGTAGGCAGCAATGGGGTTCAGTTTGATCAGTCCATGCCGCTCATCCCATTCGATGAGGGGGGTCTTTGCTCGACCGTCGTGATCGTGCCGCCGCAGCCCTGTTGCCCACGCCTCATATCCCCGAAGCGCTGAGTTCATCGGAGCTGTTTTGCGAAGCTCACAGCACAAATCCGGATTGGTGCGCCACAGTTCTGGGCCATGTTCGGCGTCTTGTTCCGCGACCGACTGCTGCGGCTCGAGTGACCTCACGTTTACTGGTTGTGTCGCAGCTACCGCATCTCGAAGTCCCAAGGTTTCGGCGAAGTGATAACCGGTATCGACGAAGAGTAAATCAACGCCAGGAATAGCTCTGGATGCCAAGTAGGCCATCACGCCGTCTGAAAAAGACACCGCGACTGCGATTCGGTTTGACCCGAGCCGTTTTCCAAACCACATCAGCAGGTCGAGCGGCTCTGCTTCATCACCGAAAATCTGCTGACCTTGTTCGACAATCTGCCGTAGTTGCGATTCGCTGCGACGGGCTGGACGTAGTTGTACATCAACCGGCAGCACTCGGGTTGGTTCGGTAGTAGTCATCTGAGGTCCGCCTCGTCAGCTCGTATTGACCATTGGGCAAAGCTCTCGTTCTCGACTCGTTGCGCTTCGAAACGAGTCAGGACTCGGTCAACGTAATCGGCTACATCGTCCCCGGCTAGACGCAATCCACGCGGGCTTCTGCCGAAACCAGATTCCTCGCCAAGAGATCCACCCAGATGTACCTGGAATCCTTCTGACTGGGATCCGTTCTCATCGGTAGCCAGAACTCCCTTGAGTCCGATATCGGCCACTTGGAATCTTGCGCATGAGTTGGGGCACCCGTTGACGTGGATGGCGAGCGGTAACTCCCAATCAGGTTTGCGTTGCTCAAGAGTGGTCACGAGTTCAGCTGTGCGGCTTTTTGTTTCCGATATCGCTAACTTGCAATATTCGATGCCGGTACAGGCCATAGCTGATCTGCGGAAATATGACGGCCGCACAAGAAGTTGGGATTCGGCTAAAGCGTCAACTAATGATTCGGTGCGATCACCGGGAACATCCAGGATGACGAACTTTTGGTGGGCAGTTAGTCGGATGCGACCGCTGCCGTATTCCTCAGCAAGCTCAGCGATAGTTGTCAGTTTGGTGCCAGAGATTCTGCCCACTGTCGGTGCTGCCCCGACGTAGAAGTTGCCGTCACGCTGAGGGTGAACCCCGACGTGGTCCCGAGCCTCAGGTTCGGGAGCGGGCGGCGCTGGGCCATCGATCAAGGTGTAACCGAGGTAATCATCTTGAAGAATCTGCCGAAACCTTTCCGCACCCCAGTCGGCCACCAGGAATTTAAGTCGAGCTTTGGTACGCAAACGTCGGTAACCATGATCCCGAAACAGTTGGATAACCCCTAGCCACACATCGGGAACCTCGTCGAGCGGAACCCATGCGCCGAGCCGGGTACCGAGTTTAGGCACGGTCGATAGTCCGCCGCCGACCCACAAATCGAATCCTGGTCCGCGTTCGGGATGTTCGACACCAATAAAAGAAATGTCGTTTATCTCATGAGCCACGTCCTGGCGAGGTGACCCTGAGATTGCGCTCTTGAACTTGCGTGGAAGATTGGCCAATTCGGGGTCGCCAATAAATCGTCGTTGGATCTCGGTGATTGCCGGGGTGCCATCGATGATCTCGTCAGCAGCAACGCCTGCGACAGGTGAACCGAGGATGACCCGAGGTGTATCGCCGCATGCTTCGGTTGTGTTCAGGCCGACGGATTCGAGTCGTCGCCAGATTTCCGGTACATCCTCGATTCGGATCCAGTGCAACTGAATATTCTGGCGATCCGAAATATCAGCGGTATCGCGAGCAAATTCTTGTGAAATTGCAGCGACAGTTTTGGCCTGTTCGCTGGTGAGCGCACCACCATCGCTACGCACTCGCATCATGAAGAACTCAGCATCAAGCTCTTCCGGAGGCAGCGATCCGGTTTTTCCACCTGGGATTCCGGCCTCCCGTTGGGTGTAGAGCCCCCACCAGCGCATTCTCCCGCGGAGATCATCCGCTGGAATGGATGAGAATCCTTTAACGCTATAGATCTGCTCGATGCGCTCTCGGACGTTGAGACCATTATCTTCCGCTTTGAACCGCTCATTATCGTTCAGCGGTTCGGTCTCACCGAGTGCCCACTGGCCCTGCGGTTTGGGCTTTCGAGCAGGCTTCTTGACCTTGCCGGGGTCGGCTGCCGGGGTATTCGACATTGGGTCTCCAGGTTTGGTGAACGCGACGAGACCTGGGAGAAAACCGGTCAGGAGGTAAGTCGTGCCGGCTGCTCCGAGCTCTGCACGTCCGAGTTGGGTGGACGGGGCTCAGGAACAACAACACATGCAGCAACGCATGCCGTTAGGCATGTTTTTTAGGTCGCTAACTGCAAGCACGAGCCAAATATGTCAACTCTTCTTGCGATTGGTCAAGTTAATCGCGGATGTCGATCGCAAGAAGTCGCTATTTTGGGCGAGATCTTTGCCACATTCTCCCCCCAGTCTCACAATGACAACAGTAGGTTAGGCTATCCTAACTTTGATCATTTGATTATCTGGAGGTCTCATGAAGGTGCGGGCGTTGTTGTTGGCAGTCGCGATATTTGCGGTTCCCGCGCTAGGTACAGGCTGCGCCTCTGATGAGGACAGCATCAC
>JAOZTQ010000051.1 GCA_029939085.1 Candidatus Nanopelagicales bacterium | reverse complement strand
TCCTGGCTCGTGCAACATGACTTGTTTAAGTTGTCCGACCTCTGAGTCGACATGGAGCATTGCATTTCCTTTCGATGTACCTCGCTGAGGCGTCGCCTCGAACCTGATATTTGCTTGTGTGCGTCAGTTTTGCCACCCAAAAGGCAGATCTGCATGAAATGTTCAGATTTTTTTAGGAATCTACGAACGTTGATTCGGTTCCCGATGCGGTTCTCAACTGTTTGTGGCTTGCGATTTGCACACCGCGACTGATTTTCTCGTGAGACTTATGAAAGTCACTTTGGGTTTTCATACGACATCGTGAATCAGTTTCCGCTAGTAATGGTCTAGGCATGATGAATGCAGCCCTGAGTTTCGTCTTGGAGTAGTAATGGCAACTGAAACACCTTCTCAAGAAGCGCCAACAGAGGAACCTGAGAAAAAGGGATTTAAATTCCCAACAGCCTTTACAGTTCTTTTCTTTGTTTTGCTGCTCGTCTGGGGCCTCACCTTCATCATTCCGTCAGGTAGCTATGCCTATGTTTCTTGTGATGGCGACGCGCCAAAGCCGATCCCGGGAAGTTACGAGCAACTTGATACGGATTCGTCGCTCTACGAACGCATCTCTGATTTGGTTTTGTCCCCGGTCAATGGTCTCTACGGTGTTCAGGAGTCGCAGGAAGTC
Organism: Candidatus Nanopelagicales bacterium; assembly: GCA_029939085.1. Taxonomy (GTDB): domain Bacteria; phylum Actinomycetota; class Actinomycetes; order S36-B12. Next base: position 7,518 of record JAOZTQ010000051.1, on the reverse strand, counting down.
AATCCGAATCCGTCGGCGCAGTTGCAAGAGGAGGCAGTCGCAGCCTGTGAGGGTGGTGAGGCTGAGGTTTATGAAGGTGCCGGATTTATTTCGCCTTACGAAAGCGGAGAGCTTTTTGGTGCCGTAAACGTCTTCTTCTTCGTCCTCGCTATTGGAGCCTTTATTACGGTCACCATGAATACCGGTGCTCTGGACGCAGGTATTGGCCGGTTAACTCATCGATTCCGCACGCGAGGGCCAACCCTCATCATCGTCTTGATGTTCGTCTTCTCACTTGGCGGCACCAGCTACGGCATGGCTGAGGAAACGCTTGGATTTTACGCATTGATTGTGCCGATCTTTGTTGCGCTGAAATACGATCGAATAGTCGGTGCGACAGTCATCTTGCTTGGTGCAGGGACGGGGACCTTGGCGTCTACCGTCAACCCCTTCGCTACAGGTGTGGCGTCGGCTGGTGCCAACGTTCCGCTCGGTGACGGCATAGTCCTGCGAGTTTTGATGTACCTGATTTTGGTGCCCGTCTCGATGTGGTTCGTGCTTCGATACGCCAAAAAAGTGCGGAATGATCCCAGCAAGTCACTTATGAAGCCGTTGCCTGATGACGAAGGTCTTGCAGCAGATGAAGCCGAACCCCCGAGTATGAGTGGCCGACAGAAAGCCGTGCTGTGGATTTTCGGCTTGACTTTCTTACTCATGATTTTCTCGGTTATTCCTTGGGGTGACTTCAGTGAAAGCCTGGTCCCCATCACACTTGATTGGTACTTCCCAGAACTTGCCGGTCTGTTCCTGATTATGTCCGTTGTCGTTGGACTCATCGGAAGGCTTGGCGAGGAAGGTATGGTCGATTCGATTGTCGCCGGTATGGGTGACTTCATCGGCGCAGCTTTCATCATTGCGTTCGCAAAGGGTGTGACCGTGATCATGAACAACGCTCAGATCACAGATACGGTCTTGAGTTCGTTAGAGGGTGCGGTGAGTGATCTCTCCGGTGCCGGTTTCGGGATCCTCATGTACATCGTGAATATCCCACTGGCCCTTTTGGTGCCATCGTCTTCAGCGCACGCCACGTTGGCGATGCCGATCATGGCCCCACTAGGTGACTTTGCCGGTGTATCTCGTGCTGTGGTCGTAACGGCCTATCAGTCGGCTAGCGGATTGGTGAACCTGTTTACGCCCACCTCAGCGGTTGTCATGGGTGGTTTGACTTTGGCGAAGGTCGGCTATGACAAGTACATCCGTTTCGTATGGCCGCTGCTCCTAATCCTGTTCGTGCTTACTTGCATTTTGATTGGCATCGGATCGGTCACCGCAATCGGTGGATCGGTGTGATCGACTGAAAAGTTTCGACCAACACATCAGTGGGTCCCGCCAGGAGAATGGTGGGACCCACTGGTCTTTAGTGATCACATTCAGCCCGGAGTTCCTGCGGGAACAAGAGACTTCGGGTCGAGTTAGAACTTTGGATTTTCTCGAGATTGGTGTTGATGAAACTTTAGATTTCGCTTATCAAATTTCGGCCAGATATTCAGTTCGTCGCGGATCGACAGCCTTTGCGATAAATGTCCGATTTGTCGGATGCGGTTTACGAAATAGCTCAAATCAGACAGGGCAAATCCGACCAAAGGGTGAAATCCCAAAAGCGAAAGTGGATATCCCGTAAAACCTAGTGACAGGTGCTTCCCAGGGATGTTTACTACAAGTGAGATCAAGATCGACTACTCACCTCGGAGGCTCAGATGCCGCAGCAGCCATTGGCTCAGGTTCCCAAAGATGCAACCTGGCAGTGGCAGGACAGCGGCGCATGCCGGGAGGCAGATGACACCCTCTTCTTCCACCCCCCGAATGAGCGGGGTTTGGCGCGGTTGCGGCGAGATCGAGCGGCCAAGGCCGTATGTGCGCGCTGTCCAGTCCGAATCGAGTGTGCGGACTACGCAATCAGATCCCGAGAGCCTTACGGCGTTTGGGGCGGCCTGACTGAGGAAGACCGCGAACGCATCTACGCGAGAATCGCAATCGCCGAGTATCCTCGCCAGCGGGGTGAGGGTGCCGACATGTGCGCCGACGACATTGCTGCCGCTATTTCGGCTCGATCACTCGGTATCGCCTGATTGCTCCGACTGTTTCGCGAGTTCACTGCGCACTGCATCCATATCTACTTCCTGGACTCGAGTGACAAGATCGCGAAGTGCGGGCTCGGGGAGTGCGCCAGCCTCGGCGTAAAGCACGACATTGTCGCGAATCGCCATCAAAGTAGGTATCGACGTAATGCTGAAGGAGCCGGCTATTTGCTGTTCTTCTTCGGTATTCACTTTGCCGAAAACTACGCCCGGAAACTCGTCGCTGATTTTCTCGAAAACCGGTCCGAAAGTCCGGCACGGACCACACCACTCGGCCCAAAAGTCGATCAGGACAATATTGTTGTCTTCAATCGTTTTTGTGAAGGTATCTTCGCTGAGCTCTACCGTTGCCATCTCAATCTCCAGCCTTGTGCTTTGTGCTTATGTATGCCCCCGTTACTACCGCTTTAAACGTCGGGCGGGGGCGGTCCATTCCCGACGGGCTGAAATCGCGTTATGCCGTCACACTAGTGCCATGCAAGGTTTAGGTCTCGATAGGTTGCGACGACCGCGACCTCGAATTCCACGCCCCGGCGATTTTTTGGTGGCCTCTCCGTCGCTGCAAGATCCAAACTTTCGCCGCACGTTGATTTACATGCTGCAACACGATGATGAGGGCAGCGCCGGAGTGATTGTTAACCGTTCGAGTGATGTCTCGAGTCGAGATCTAGATGTTCCCGTATGGGCCTTGGCGGCTCGAGTGCGGAATGGCGGACCGGTGGCAACGAACTCCATCCTCGCCCTAGCTGAAGACGCTAATGCCTTACCCCTACCCGATGAATTAGGGGGACCCGGAGTCCGACTAATCGATTTGGAAAAAGATGAGGAACCGCCGTCAAGTCGGCAACTACAGATATTTGTTGGATACGCCGGTTGGGGTGCCGGACAACTCCTATCGGAAATAACTCGTGACGATTGGCACGTGGTCGCCGGCCAACCGCAAGATCTTTTCGCGCCGGAGCCCGAGGTGTTGTGGTCACAGGTACTAAGGCGGCAACCGGACCCGACACGCTTGTGGAGCACACTGCCCGAACTTCCTGCGACGAACTAGGTAGGCCAATTAGGGCAGAGTGACCGGTTATTGCATATGGTGGAGTTATGAGCGATGCACCGCTGGAATCACCAGAGCTGGGCGACACCCTAGTTGCTGACCCGGAAACCCATTCAACCGACAGTGGCGATCACGAGCGGTTCGCGCACTACGTGCCGAAAGACAAGATTGTCGAGTCGGCCGTAACTGGGGAACCGGTTCGTGCTCTTTGCGGGAAGGTCTGGACGCCCACGAGAGATCCATCACGCTACCCAGTCTGTCCCGACTGCCAGCGGATCTTCGAGGGTCTGCCCCCTGGTGGTGACGGAGATAACTGAGGTGCAGTGGCGGGCTGAGCAGTTGTGGGACATAGTCATGATGAGAAAGAAACATGTAGGGACTGAGGGGAGAAGGAAGATGGGGGGTGACCATGCCTGCTGAAACAAGCCAAACACTGGATCGTGGCCTACAGGTGCTGGAAGTTTTAGCCGATCATCCAGAGGGACTCACAGTTACTCAGTTAGCGCGTGAACTAGATGTCAGCCGCACGATCGTCTACCGCTTAGTCGTCACGCTTGAGCAACACGGTCTGCTTCGACGGGGCAGCGGCAACAGGTGCCGGTTGGGCCTCGCAGCCCTGACTCTCGCGCGCCATGTGCAAGGTATGGTTCGCGATGCTGCGGTTCCAGCACTACGCAGACTCTCCGAACAGTTCAGCGCAACGGCTCACCTAACCCTGGTGGACGGCTCGGATGCAGTTGTCGTCGCGGTCGTAGAGCCGGCACGGCAAGAGCAGCCCAGCACTCTCCGTGCGGGTAACCGGGCTCCGCTCGATAGGGGAGTAGCCGGAAGGGCAGCGCTGGCTACGCGGGCTGAAGGGCGGCCGCTCGACGCAGGTTGGGTCATCTCTGGTGGCGATCCCGCTCACGGTGGCTATGCGATAGCTGCACCGATTCTGGGAGTACCAGGCGTTGAAGCTTCTGTAGGAGTGGTATCCATGTCGGAACTCGATACTGCACTGGTTGGACCGAAACTCGTTGGCGCGGCAGCAGAAATTGCCCGCGCGCTGCATTAGGACTGAGTTAGCGACAGCCAGAAATGGCAGCCCCCATAGAATCGATCCAGTAGCGAGCCGTAGAGGTGTAGCTTCGGTAGTTATTGATCAAGATAGAAAACACTCTGGGGCGACCGTCTTTGCCTGCGGCAACACCTGAGAGGGTTACAACCGATCGTAAGGTCCCGGTTTTTGCTGAAACCTTATCGCGGGCGCATTTGGTTTTTTTCGATCCAAATCGAGACTTGAGCGTACCGCTCACTCCCGCGCGCGGCATCGCAAAAACTGCGGCCGCGAGATCGGGACGACTTGGATCCATCATGGCCCGATTGATAGCAGCCGCGGTCTTGGCAGACATTGAGTTTTGACGTGAAAGTCCGCTGCCATCAACAATCCGGGTGTTGCGAAGTGGTACCTGCAGCGCCTTCAACTCTGCGGTTACTGCTGCAGCAGCGCCCTCGGTTGAAGTTGAGGTGCCCCGAGCAGCTGCGACGTGACGAATGAGATTCTCTGCAATTGAGTTATCTGAAGCTGGCATCATCGCGTTGACCGCATCCGCCACTGTGTGCTCGTCAAACTGCGCAATAAGTGTGGGCGTCAGTGGTACTTGTGGCGTCGCCGGGACGGGTTCCTGAACTGGTTCCGGGTTCTGTGGGGCTGCAGGATCGGGATTTGGCGTCGGTGATCCCGGAGGGGTTGTGGCCGGTACTGAGTTAGGGTCCGGATATGAGCCTGGCGCGGCTTCGTACCCATCTGGTCCCACACGTGTCACGCCGCGATTGACCGACAAACCCTCTTGTTCGCGCAGAATTTTTCGGAAGTAGGCTGCCGCATCTTGGGCACCATCAGTTGCACTGACCCAACGACGCGTCAAACCGAAGGGTTTTTTTGCATAGGAGGGATAGTAGTTGGAGAGCCATCCTGCCGGACTGGTAGGCCACTCAAAGAGCGAGTCGTCAAACTGGATTTGAAGTTTCGTTGTCGGCTCACCGTATTCACGAACTGCAATGGCAGTGCGGCTCGCCAACTCTCTGAGGTCGGCTGACTCCAAAAGCGGGTCACCGCCACCGACCAGGGTCAACGTGTTGCCGGAGCGAATTACCTTGGTCGTGAACTGGTAGTAGGCGCCACGTGCGGACAGGACGCTCAGCGCGGTCGCAGATTTCATAACAGATGCTGGAATCTGCGAGTTCCGAGCTCTGCGGCTAAAGACGCGCTTACCCGTCTGTAAGTCGGCGACAAAAACCGAGACATCTCGCCCGAGATCCCGCTTGCGAGAACGTTTCTTCATTCGTTTCCGCATCTTTTTCAGATAGCGCCCGGTCGAAATCTTGGCCGGTAACTGCAAGTTGACCGGCAGTGCCGCCTTGACGCCCGCAGGCCAAACCGGCACTTTGGCTTCGGCCTGAGGTGGCGCAACAAGTAAAGTTGCTATCAGCGCCACACCGGCGCCTAGTAGCGCCATCATCCGCCGTGCTTTACCAAATACTGAGGTAGTTGCTCCCAACACCCGGCGACTGTACTTCGATTCCGTGGATTCCTGGTAACTGTTGTGCGACTCGAACGTTTATCGGAGAGTTCAGTGACTCGCGGTAATGATGGAACTTTTTGCCGACGCAAAGCCTCATACTTGTGTTAGCGGCAGGATCGTGGATCTCAACGAAGATCCCGAAAAGAAAAATCTCAACCGGGAACAAGTCCCCGAGGACGATCAGTTGAGTGGGAGGAAGCTGTGTCGGTGCGCAGGACAAAATTTCGCAGATTGCTCTTGGTCGTTCTGGGCGCCTTGGTCGCGGGTTTGTTGTTGCCGCAAACTGCAGGTGCGGCAGATCGATCCCGTGCCGTAAGCGGTTGGTTTGGGTACTGGCATGACGCCTCGAAAATGATTGAGGTTGCTCAAAGTAGCGGCGGTGTTTTGGGGGAAGTCAACATTTTCTGGTGGCACTGGGCTGGAACGCAGCGTCCAATTTGCACAACGGCCGGTGGCCGGTGCCAGTCTGATACGGCCACTCCTTGGACCAACAGTAAATTTGATGCGGCTCGTAAAGGTCTGCAAGACCAGGGAATTCTGGTTTTCGCCACTCATACCGATCTCGATGCAAACCGGCGCCGCGAACTATCGAACTATTTAGCAAAGGCTTCGCGCCGACAAGCCTTTGCTGAGCAGCTGACTGATTGGGTCGTTAAGGCTGGCGTCGATGGAATCGATCTTGACTGGGAGAACTTCGCTTTCAACGACGGCTCCGAAACTTGGAATAAAACCCGTCCTCGCCTCAACGACATGATTCAGAGGCTGGGCGCGTCGCTTAGGGCTCAAGGCAAACTACTTTCGATAACGGTTCCCGGGGGATACCGGCCCTTCAATGCTGATGGAACGCCAAATCCTGGTGGCGGTTACAACGTCTTCGATTGGCCGACGTTGGCGCAAAACGTTGATCGACTCCGACTCATGACCTATGACTATTCCTGGTCTCGACCTGGACCTATTGGGCCTCATTCGTGGGTCCGAGAGGTTGCTCGCAGTGCTGTGGCACAAGTTGGTGCAGCGCAGAAAGGCAAGGTGTACGTAGGACTTCACCAGTACGGTAAAGCCTGGTACCAGCGCGATAGCAACGACAACGTCGTAACCGCAGGCAACTGCCCTAGTGGCTGGACACCAAACGATCGAGATGCGACTTCGCTCTCACCGCAGCGAGCGCGGGAAGTCGCGGCATCGTACGGAACTCAGCCCCAGTTTGATGCGACACACCGCGAGTACACATTTGAATACGTCAAGAGCCAGTCTGGTTATTACCTTGACGGAAATGGCAATCGCAGAGATCGCAACTGCAAAGCGAAAAAGCAGGTGTGGTTTGGTGGTGAGGGCACTGCCGCTAGCAGAACCGAAATAGTGCAGGAGTTCGGTATCGGTGGTGTGGCTACCTGGGAACTAACCTCGACTGAGGGGAACTTCTTCCAGGCGCTGGCTCCGTTGGCATCTATCAGCCCCGCGCCACAAGCACCTGCGCCACCCCAGACTGAAGAGACATACACCCTCAAGGTGAAGGCCAAGAAAAAGCGCCCTAGGGCTGGTGGCTCTATGGTCCTCAAAGGAAAGCTCATTCCCAAAGAAGCTGGAACGACGATCAAACGTCAGACATTGATCAAAGGTAAGTGGCGTACGAAAGCTAAAGCAAAAACTTCTGCCAAAGGTCGAGTGAAGTTCCGAATTTCCCTTCCCAATAAGCCGAAGAAGTACAAGTTTCGGTTGAAGAGTAAGCGCACAAGCAACCACGGAAAGATTGTGAGTTCGATGACGCGAGTGCGTTCTCGCTAAC
>JAOZTQ010000050.1 GCA_029939085.1 Candidatus Nanopelagicales bacterium | reverse complement strand
TGGAATCCCAGCCGGGACCGGCAACGGCGAATGGAACTTCCCCTTACCGGGTTACTCAATTGGCTCTGATGCTGGATGGCGGCTACACCCCATCCTTGGTTATACCCGCTGCCACGCGGGTGCCGATATTAGCGCTCCCTCCGGGACGCCGATTCGGGCGGTGGATAGCGGCGTAGTCATCCAGGCAGGCTGGAACGGCGGCTACGGAAACCTCGTCACCATTGGGCACGGCGGTGGCCTCACTAGCAGTTACGCTCACCAACTGAGCATGTCCGTAAGTGCCGGTCAGACAGTGCAGCGCGGACAGGTCATTGGGACCGTCGGATCTACCGGGCTTTCTACCGGACCACATCTGCATTTCGAAGCACGAATCGGCGGCGCGCCGTACAGTCCCCGGGGCTGGTTCGGGTCTGGCACAAAGTCCCGGGTCTGCGTATAAGCGCACCCACGTTGGGCATTTGAACCGCGATCAGACACACTAACCTCATGTCGAGCCCCAAAGACCGCAAAGTCATTGCGGCAAATCGCAAAGCCAGGCACGACTACTTCATCGACGCCACCTACGAGGCGGGCATGGTGCTCACCGGTACTGAAGTTAAATCACTGCGAGCCGGCCGAGCCACAATCGTCGATGGTTACGCCACCGTCTCCGACGGCGAAGTGTGGCTTTACGGTGTGCATATCCCCGAATACGACTACGGCTCCTGGACAAATCACGAACCGAGACGTGCGCGAAAGCTTCTACTACATCGCGCCGAGATCAACAAACTCATCGGTAAAACAAAGCAGTCGGGAGCCACACTGATTCCGCTGGCCCTGTATTTTTCCGACGGCTATGCCAAAGTGGAGTTGGCGCTCGCGCGTGGGCGTCGCGCGGTCGACAAGCGGCACGCCATTGCCGAGCGAGAGGCAAAGCGAGAAGCAGAGCGTGCCATTGGCAGACGAGCCAAGGGTATGGACTAGTTTTCCGTCGCGGGTGAGGAGCACCCATGAGTGACAACAGCGACTTCATCGATGGTTTTTGGCCATACCGCACTGAGACCGTCAACTACCAGAGCATCCCGGACATCCCTGCGGACCGAGCCACGGTACTCGCCGAGCTGCAACGGATCGCATCCAAGGAAGACGCCATCGGAGATGAGGGCAAGGTCTCGGGCAGTCTCTACAGCGGTGACCACGACCATTACCGATATCTGGCCGAAATCTTTGGGCTCTTTGGTCACGCCAACGTACTGCAGCGGGACATGTATCCATCGGCTACTAAGTTCGAAGGCGAAATCATCGCTATGACACTTGATATGTTGCACGGCGAAGCAGCGGGAACAAATGCTTGTGGTGTGCTGACCAGCGGTGGCAGTGAGAGTTTGGTTACCGCGATGTTTACCTACCGCGAACAAGCACACAAACAGCGTGGCGTTACCCGCCCGAATCTCGTAATGCCGAAGACCGCGCACGTTGCATTGGACAAAGGTGGTCATTGGCTCGGCGTGGAAGTCCGACATGCTCCACTCGATTCAGACTTCCGCGCAGATGTTGGTGCCATGGCAGACCTGATAGACGATCAAACGATTGCAATCGTGGGCTCAGCAGGCAACTACCCCCATGGCCTCGTTGATCCGATAGAAGAAATGTCGGATCTTGCCCAGCAACACAATATTGGTCTTCACGTAGATGGCTGCCTCGGTGGCTTTCTGCTCCCATGGCTTGAGGAGTTGGGCTGCGATATTCCGTTGTGGGATTTCCGCGTACCCGGAGTCACATCAATTTCGGCCGACACTCACAAATATGCCTATGCGTTGAAGGGCACCTCAACTCTGCTCTATCGAAATCGGGAGCTACGGAGCGAACAGTACTTCACGTATCCGGATTGGCCGGGTGGACTTTATCTCTCACCAGGTCTTTCCGGTTCGCGGTCCGGTGGTCTGATCGCGGCAACCTGGGCGGCCATGATTACTACGGGACGCCAGCAATATCTGCAGGCAGCTCAAGATATCTTGTCCGCTGCAGAGGTTATCCAAGTTGGAATTTCCGGGATCGACGAACTGGATGTGATTGGTGATCCCACCTTCCTCATCGCTTTCAAAGCTAATCATCCAGACCTTGACATCTATTTGGTAAATGATCATTTGAAGCAATCCGGTTGGCGGTTGAATTCGCTGCAGTTGCCCGCTGCATTGCATTTCTGTGTGACTCGACCTAACACTCAGCCTGGTGTGGCGGAAGCCTTTGTCGCCGATCTGCGTGATGCCGTGCGATGGGCATTGATGAACTCAGGTACGCCCGCGCAAAGCGGAGCGATGTATGGCTTCGGCGGCAGCCCACAAGGTAATCAGACCCTGAACCAACTCATGGGTGGCGTACTCGATGCCATGCACGAAGTTGCCCCTCCTACGCCGGAGAGCTGAGTGTCGGCCTCAGATCGATGGATCCTGGCCATTGATCAGGGCAACAGCGGTACGAAGGCGGCTGTGGTCGCTTTAGATGGCAGCATCATCGCAACAAGCTCAGCTCCGGTTACCGTCGATATTGGATCTGATGGTGCCGCAACTCAAGACCCGAATGAATGGGATGTGGCTCTCAAGCATTCAGTGAAACAAGCCGTAGAAATAGGTCGAGAAAGTACGCAGATTGAACCTAAGGGTCTGCACTCAATAGCAGTCACCGGCCAATGGGGTTCCACTGTCCCTGTTGGTGCCGATGGTGAACCGGTGGGGCCGGTGTTGCTTTGGGCGGATACTCGTGGCGCTGAGCACAGCGAGCGAGTCATCGGTGGGCCGATCTCGGTTGGTGGTATCGCCCCCCACAAGGCGTTACCTTGGCTGCGCTACACCGGTGGTGCCCCAAATCCGCACGGGGCAGACCCCACGGGTCATGCGTTATTGCTGTCTAACGAACTGGCCGACATCGGGGATCGTGCGCGCTGGCTCCTTGAACCTGTGGACTATCTGGTCATGCGGTTAACTGGGCGAGTTGTGGCGACACCGGCATCAATGATTCTTTCGTGGATCACGGATAACCGACCGGGCCACGAACCGCGTTACCTGCCGAAACTTATCCGGCGTGCGGGTCGAGATCCGCAACAGTTGCCGAAACTAGTTCCAACGGGAGCTCTGGCCGGTGAGCTGCAACCTTCTATTGCCCGCGAACTCGAACTAACCGCCGGGGTTCCGGTTGTGGCTGGGCTGCCAGATTTGCACGCTGCTGTTATCGGTAGTGGAGCAATCGCGCCCTATCAAACGCACCTAGCAGTCTCCACGACCGCCTGGCTCTCGGCCCCGGTGCCGTTCAAGAAGACTGACGTATTGCACCAGATGGCGAGTGTTCCGGGGCTAACGCCCGACCTGCAAGTCGTCGCAGACAATATCGAGACCGGGGGTGCGGCGCTTACGTGGCTTAGGGAGCAGATCATTGCACCACACGATTCGCTGGTCGGGGGAGGTAGCGGGATTGGTGCATCCGGCGCTGCCTCACCGCTCGCACACCCCACTTTCGATGATCTATTTGCGCTTGCGGAGCAGGCTCCTCCCGGCAGTGAAGGTTTGCTTTTCGCGCCGTGGCTGAATGGTGAGCGCAGTCCAGTGGATGATCGAAACTTACGCGGCGCGTGGCTCAATCTAAGCCTGCGAAGCAATCGAGCGGCCCTGGTTCGTTCCGTCCTGGAAGGGGTAGCGAACAACATTGCGTGGCTTTTTCACTACTACGAAAAATTCCTGGGACGACCTGTTCCGACCTTGCGCATTCTTGGTGGAGGAGCGCGTTCTGACTTGTGGTGCGAAATACTCGCAAGCACATTGGACCGTCCGCTAGAGCGAGTGGAAGATCCATTGAATGCCCAGCTGCGAGGAGTTGCGCTGTGGTCTCGCGTGGCTTTAGGTGACGTCTCGCTCGCAGAAGTGGCGGGGATGATCCCGGTGGATCGTATCTTTTATCCTGATCCGGACGACCGTGAGCTGTATCGCAGGCATTTCCAGCAGTACCGAAAGTTGGCGGGAACTTTACGTGGCTTTTATCGGTCCATGAACCGCGTGACGTGAGCCTGTTTGGCCGGGAGGTTCCTCGGTTGAGCGTTTCAGGTCAGATGTAGGCCGCTGCGCTGATGAGGAAAGTCGACGTTATCGACGATCTTTGTCTCAAGTTCAATCAGATCGGTCCGACCAGTACTGTCCTTCCAGGGTTGAACCGCATCACAGATGAGAGCCAGATTTGCTCTGATCGCATCAGAGCTGATTTCGGGACCGCGGTGTCGCAATCGTTGGTTCCAACCCCAACCATCATCGCCCAGTTGTTCAACAACGAGTCGGTACAACCAATTGGGTGGCAGTTCGTCTCCGTACCAAGCTGCTCCAGTCTGGCAGAACTGCTGGGCAAAGACGTAGTCACTGCCATACAGCGATGACAGTTCAGTCAGGTTCCACACATCGGAAATTTGCTGCAGCTGTTGCTCTTCGAACCACGGAGCAGCGGCTTCATCTGTGGGGATGATGTGAAGGGCAGTGTGTGGGCCGTCAGCGGTTCCATGCTCAATCACTAAGGTGCCGGTGTCAGCTGATTGGGAAAAGCCATCGGCAATTCTCATGGCGGTCTGTTCTGCGTGGAGAATTCGTTCCGCGCGCAATTGGGTGAGTGATGAAACGTGTTCCTCTGGTACGAGAAGTGCATGACCGGCGGCAAGCGGTTCGCGATCACTGAGGAGCATGAATCCGTTGACCCGGGTGATCAGGTATGGCGCCTCGAGATTGTCCTCTGGCTCTTCGCCACTTGCTAACGCACAAAAAGTGCACGCTGACACATCAGCTTGCCCCATTGAATTCCTCCACTACCCGTCGGGTGTACTGCCGCGATGTTGGGCGCATCTGAATGCACCACTGACCGCGAAGTTCACCACCCGAATAAACGCCGTGTCACTGTTCTACCTCACCTCGGTACTGAATGTTGTATCCAAGTCCAAAAAAAGACTCCATTCGAGTCAGTCCTGGCCAATACAGTGCGGTACTGGAAACCTGGCGGACTTCTAGTCCCAGGTGAAGTTGCCGACGGCCAAGATATTTCCGTCAGGATCCTTGAACCAACCGGTTTTCATCCCAGGTCGAAGTTCGGCAACTCCGTTCACTGTCTTTAGCCCGGGGAAGTCATAATTTTCCATTTCAACGCCGGCATCTTGTAGCGCGGCGACGGCGATATCAACATCATCAACGTGAAACGCCATGGCAGTTGCCTGATTGCTACCTGCGACGCCGGACGGGTAAATCGTGAATATGGCATCGGATCCTGGTGCCGCCAATCCAACTCCAGAGTCATCCTCACGGATTATCCGACAGCCTAACTTCCCGATGTAGAAATCTTTCGCGCGTGATACGTCTGATACCGCCAAAGTTGCAGTGTAATTATTTGCGGAGAACATCGCTCTACCTCCTTCTCATCAATCTACTCAACCTGACACCAGTGTCTTTTCGGCGTGGCTGCTAAGCGTCTCGCGGTGACTATGGCTTGCTGATACGAATCATCATGAGTTGAAAGCCCAGCCTTCGTGACGGCGATGCTTGGGAATGAGTGCCCAGTGCGCGAGCGTTAGTATTGGAACAGAGCCGCTTGTGCAGGCGGACACAAGACAACTCAATAGTGGAAATTCACATATGGGGGTGACAGGTTTCGACAACGAATGTCGAGACGGGAGAAGCGAGCCGAGAAACCACTGTGATCTCGAAAACCTTCGGTGGAAAACTATAGGTGCCAAACAGAAAAGCACCAACTTCGCCCTCGCTGCCTGACAGCGATAGGTGAAGCGTTCGGCGGGAATGGTCCCCGCACCGTCGGACGTCGCCAGGGGACTAACCAATGATTCGGGCTACGCGGATCGGCGGAAAATTTTTTCAGTAGCTGTGACCGTGTTTCCCGCGGTGTCGTAAAGAGCGGGAAGGTCGAGAACGCGCCTCGTCGACTGCGCTCGGAGAAGTCCCAGATCTGCACCGTTGGACCCGGGTTCGATTCCCGGCACCTCCACTAGGGGGGGGTTATCACAAATACCCTCATAGGGTTATCACAATTAACCTCTGATTCCGAAGGTCCCATCGCCTCGTGCGGTGGGACCTTGGCCGTTTTTTATTTGGTCTCGGAGAGCATCAGTCCAGCACTAGGCGGGGGGTATCGCCATGAACAGCGCTGCAGTGATGACGGGTGGGACTTCAAGAGCATCGCCCTAGGGATCTTGTTCTAGCGTTTCTTATCCGAGAATCTCAACGTCTACACCAACGCCGGTGACCGTACTGCCGGCAATCCGGACTTAGACTAGACCCGATTCCCTGATGAGCAGGCGACGCACCAGGCCGCCCTCACTCACCGAATACACGATTTATCATCGACCATCCCTCGCTGATTGCTAACGTAACCCCACAACCCCCAGTCAAATCTGCCGTCGATCGGCACCCTCCTTGGGACGACGCGAAGTCAGATTTCATGAAAGGTACGAATGTCCAGCTCGGCCGACCAAACCGTGACCGACCAAGAAGACACCGGAAAGTCACCATTCTGGAGCGGATTTCTGAAGCCGGTTTTCATCCCGGCTTCGCTCATCATCTTCGCCATGATCGCCCTTTCGGCTGTCGCCGCCAGCGATAGCCAACGCATCTTCGGAACGCTTAACACCTGGATCACGGAAGGCGTCGGATGGTGGTACATCCTCATCGTCACTGTCTTTGTTGTCTTTGCGTTCTACTGTGGCCTCAGCTCAATAGGCAACATTCGACTGGGTAAGGATGGTGAGAGACCTGAATTCAGTACGATCGCCTGGTTCGCCATGCTGTTCAGCGCTGGCATGGGGATCGGGTTGGTGTTCTGGGGCGTCGCAGAACCGTTGAGTCACCTAGTCAATCCGCCAAGTATCGATGGACAACAAGCCGAAGGCATTGCGGCTGCCAACGATGCCATGAACTTCACCATGTTCCACTGGGGGCTGCACGCTTGGGCGATCTATGTGGTCGTGGGTCTTGGGTTGGCCTTTATGACCTACCGGCGCGGTCGACCGCTGTCGATTCGTTGGCTTCTGGAACCCCTCCTGGGCCGCGCTCGGGTCGAGGGCCCCATCGGCCATGCAGTCGATGCCATGGCCATCGTTGGAACACTATTCGGCGTTGCCACGTCCCTGGGGTTAGGGATTCAGCAAATCATTGCCGGTCTGATCAGCCTCGGTTGGGTGGCAGGGTCTAGCAATGCCCTCATCATCGCCATGATCGTTGTCATCACCGGTATCGCGACCTTATCGGTGGCCAGTGGTGTAGATAAGGGACTGAAGTGGCTGTCGAACATCAACATGGGTCTAGCCGCGGCGTTGTTGCTTTTTGTTCTGTTCGCTGGGCCCACCCTGTTGCTGCTGCAATCCTGGGTTGGCAACCTAGGCGGCTATATCGCCATCCTCCCGGAGAATTCGTTGCGGATGGCACCTCTCGATGGCCTTGAGCCCATTAACGACACCTGGCTTAACAGTTGGACCATCTTCTACTGGGGTTGGTGGATGAGTTGGGCCCCGTTCGTGGGTATGTTCATTGCCCGTATTTCGAGGGGACGCACTATTCGAGAGTTCGTGTTTGGCGTCCTACTCGCACCGACACTCGTGGCGTCCATATGGTTCACCGTCTTTGGTGAGTCCGCCATCATTAGGGAACTGACTGTCGGGGATCTGGTGGGACCCAACGGGGTCGTGGATACCAACTTGTCCTTGTTCCTTTTGCTGGAAACCATCCCACTAACCACACTGACGTCGATCTTGGCCGTCCTCGTCATCGGTCTGTTCTTCATTACCTCCTCAGACTCCGGTTCATTAGTGATTGACATGCTCGCCCACGGCGGTAAGACGAATACGCCGCGACTGACGAGGATCTACTGGTCGTTACTTGAGGGTGTTGCCGCCGGCGTTCTGCTGATTGCAGGTGGTAGCGCGGCATTGATTGCGCTGCAGACCGCATCAATCCTGACTGCGGTTCCGATTTCCATCATCATGGCTATTGCCATGATTTCCCTGTTGCGCGCATTCAGGTATGAAATCGCGATGCGCACGGACTTCGTGCGTATCGTGGGAGGTCCTGAAGAGGTTAGCCAACCGGTTACTGAGGAATCCGGTGATGAGGTCAATAAGGCGGTCGGGCCAGAGTCTGGGGATACGGAGACCGAACTAGTTGTCGCAATCACTGATCTGCGGCCTGGCGTGGTGGACCTACACCGCACCACCGGAAAGCTCAGCTTTACCGATGACCCCACCCCCATTGATCCGTTGAATCATGAAGTGTTTGATACTCAGGAGTACGCGGAGTCGGCTGAAGGTGCAGCCGCGCTAGAGGATGCCGAAGACGCCGCCGCACTCGCTGAGCAAGAGAAGCACTAGCCCAAGTCCTTAAGCGG
>JAOZTQ010000049.1 GCA_029939085.1 Candidatus Nanopelagicales bacterium | reverse complement strand
GGGCGATGGGGGCGTGACCCTTGGGTGTGCGAGCTTCGAAGAGTTCCACCACGCGAGGCAGACCCTGCGTGATGTCATCTCCAGCAACACCACCGGTGTGGAAGGTACGCATGGTGAGCTGAGTGCCTGGCTCACCGATGGATTGGGCAGCGACAATACCCACTGCCTCACCAACGTCAACCAACTGACCAGTAGCCAGGCTCTGCCCGTAGCAGACCGCACAAGTACCTGACAGGCTCTTGCAATGCATAACCGAACGGACGCGTAGCGAAGTAATACCCTTCGCTGCGAGATCACGGATGAGCGGCATTGTGAGCAGCGCGCCCGCACTGACGATCGTTTCGCCATCAACCTCTACGTCAGTGGCCAAGACCCGAGAGGTCACAGCGGTGTCGACGTTCTCGACGAGGTTGCCATCCGAATCGGCGATCGCCATTTCCAGGCTCATCCGAGTGCCGCAGTCTAGTTCTCTGACGATCAGATCTTGCGAGACGTCCACCAAACGTCGAGTGAGATACCCGGAGTCCGCAGTACGTAAAGCAGTATCAGCCAAACCCTTTCGGGCACCGTGAGTCGAGATGAAGTACTCCAGTACCGAGAGGCCTTCGCGGAAGTTGGCCTTGATCGGACGTGGGATCGTCTCACCCTTGGGGTTCGCAACGAGCCCGCGCATACCGGCCAGCTGGCGAATCTGACTGTAGTTACCACCAGCACCCGAGATGACCATCTCCGCAATGCTGTTGTCTTCAGGCAGATTCTCTCGCATAGCCTCAGCAACCCGATCAGTCGCGCGAGTCCAGATCTTGATGAGTTCCTCACGACGCTCTTGATCCGTCATGGCGCCTAGAGCAACCTTGGCGTCAATCTTGGCAGCCTGACCCTCAGCCTCAGAGAGAATCTCTTTCTTGGCGGGCGGCGAAACTACGTCATCAATCGAGATCGTGACACCCGAGCGAGTAGCCCAGTGGAAGCCCAATTCCTTGAGCTGGTCCAGCGTCTCAGCGATCTCGATCTTCATGTACTTCTCAGATAGCCGATTGACGAGATCGCCCAGGCTCTTCTTGTCGACGCGAGTGTTCACCCAGGGATAGTCACTCGGTAGGGCTTCGTTGAAGAGCACCCGACCAACAGTTGTATCCAGGACGAAGGCGTCTCCGAATTCCCAACCTTCTGGCAACTCGGTGCCACTCGGCGGCTCTTCCCCGACGAGTCGAACCTTGATTGAGGCATTGAGATCGATTTCGCCACTGTCGTAGGCCATGAGCGCTTCGTCAGGTAGAGCGAAGTAACGCCCCTCACCCTTAGCACCCTCTAGCTCACCGGTCAGGTGATAGATACCCAGAACCATGTCCTGCGTGGGCGTGGTGATTGGCTTGCCGTTCGCTGGGGACAGGATGTTGTTACTCGACAGCATCAAGACCCGCGCTTCGGCCTGGGCCTCTGGCGATAGCGGCAAGTGGACAGCCATCTGGTCACCGTCGAAGTCCGCGTTGAAGGCGGTACATACCAACGGGTGAATCTGGATAGCTTTACCCTCAATCAACTGCGGCTCAAAGGCCTGGATTCCGAGTCGGTGCAGGGTCGGCGCACGGTTGAGGAGAACCGGGTGCTCGGCAATCACTTCTTCCAGTACCGCCCAGACATCGGCGTAGGCATGCCCACCACCTGGTGCGCGCTCAACCCGTCGCTTCGCAGCCTTAATGTTTTGCGAGTGACCCAACTCCACAAGCCGCTTCATAACAAACGGCTTGAACAGCTCCAACGCCATCTGCTTGGGAAGTCCGCACTGATGTAGTTCCAACTGCGGGCCGACAACGATGACGGAGCGTCCGGAGTAGTCGACGCGCTTACCGAGCAAGTTTTGCCGGAATCGACCTTGCTTGCCCTTGAGCATGTCGGACAGCGACTTCAGTGCCCGGTTACCTGGACCCGTGACAGGTCGGCCTCGGCGACCGTTGTCGAACAATGCGTCTACCGCTTCCTGCAGCATGCGCTTTTCGTTGTTGACGATGATTTCGGGTGCGCCGAGATCAATCAGTCGCTTCAACCGGTTGTTGCGGTTAATCACGCGGCGATACAAGTCGTTCAGGTCGGAGGTCGCGAACCGGCCACCATCCAACTGCACCATCGGACGCAAGTCCGGGGGTATGACCGGAACGGCGTCCAGCGTCATACCTAGCGGCGAATTCGTGGTGTTCAGGAATGCGGTAACAACTTTCAGACGCTTGAGTGCACGCGTCTTTTTGGCACCGGTACCAGTACGCACCAGTTCACGAAGTTTCTCTGCCTCACCGGCAAGGTCGAACGTTTCTAGCCGCTTCTTAATGGCAGAGGCGCCCATATCGCCCGAGAACCACTTGCCGTAGCGGTCTTCCATCTCTCGATAGAGACGCTCATCGCCTTCCAAGCTCTGCACTTCGAGCGTGCGGAAACGCTCGAAGACTCGCTTGAGGAAGTCAACCCGCTCATCGGAGCGCTTCCGAATCTGACGCATTTCCCGCTCGGCAGCGTCTTTCACTTTGCGCTTGGCGTCGGATTTGGCGCCTTCTTCTTCCAGTTTGGCTAAATCTTCTTCGAGCTTTGCCATGCGATTGTTGATCTCGTCATCCTTGCGCTGCTCGATGCGCGAGATTTCTTCACTGTGGCGTGACTCGAGTGACGGTAGATTTTCGTGTCGGCCTTCTTCGTCAACCCAAGTAATCATGTGGGCGGCGAAGTAAATGACCTTCTCCAGATCCTTCGGCGCGAGGTCTAGTAGATAACCGAGTCGGCTGGGAACCCCTTTGAAGTACCAAATGTGCGTGACAGGTGCGGCCAACTCAATATGGCCCATGCGCTCACGACGAACTTTGGCGCGAGTAACCTCTACGCCGCATCGCTCACAAATGATGCCCTTGAAGCGCACCCGCTTGTACTTGCCGCAATAGCATTCCCAGTCGCGTGTAGGACCGAAAATCTTCTCGCAGAACAAGCCGTCCCGCTCCGGCTTCAAAGTCCGGTAGTTGATGGTTTCCGGCTTCTTTACCTCACCGTGGCTCCAACCACGGATGTCTTCACCCGTGGCCAAGCCGATCTGCAGTTGATCGAAATAGTTGACGTCGAGCACTTGGTACTCCCTTTCGTCCGGCGGTCGTTATGTAGCTGTGGGTGCGACGGGACCGAAGTCCCGCCGCTCGGTTAGATGTCGTCTACTGAAGCTGACTCACGGCGAGACAGGTCAATGCCCAACTCTTCCGCTGTGCTGTAGAGGTCGTCTTCAGAGTCCTTCATCTCGATGGCGATACCGTCGCTAGAGAGCACCTCAACGTTGAGGCATAGTGACTGCATCTCCTTGACCAAGACCTTGAAGGACTCCGGAATCCCCGGTTCAGGGATGTTCTCACCCTTCACAATGGCCTCGTACACCTTGACGCGACCATGCGTGTCATCGGACTTGATGGTCAGCAACTCCTGCAGAGCGTAAGCCGCGCCGTACGCCTCAAGCGCCCACACTTCCATCTCACCGAAGCGCTGGCCACCGAACTGAGCCTTACCACCCAGCGGCTGCTGCGTGATCATGGAGTAAGGACCAGTGCTGCGCGCGTGGATCTTGTCATCGACCAAGTGGAGTAACTTCAAGATGTAGATGTATCCCACTGACACTGGGTCGGGGAACGGCTCACCTGAGCGTCCGTCCAAGAGACGAGCTTTTCCGTCGTTACCGACTAGAACATTGCCGTCATCATCGGGGCGTACATTCTCCATAAGCGCATCGAGCGCCTCACTCTGAACACCGTCGAACACCGGAGTTGCCACGTTGGTCCCGGGTGCTGCCGAGCGAACTGCAGTCGGAACCCCAGTTTCTTCTGCAATGTCTTCGGGTACGTCCCAACCGGAACGCGCAACCCAACCGAGATGAGTCTCAAGGATTTGCCCCAAGTTCATCCGTCGTGGAACACCTAGTGGATTGAGCACTACGTCTACCGGAGTTCCATCCTCAAGGAAAGGCATATCCTCTACCGGAAGAATCTTGGCGATAACACCTTTATTTCCGTGCCGGCCAGCGAGCTTGTCACCTTCCGTGATCTTGCGCTTTTGAGCAACGTGGACGCGCACCATTTGGTTCACACCCGGGGGCAGTTCGTCATTTTCGTCTCGGTCAAACACACGCGTGCCAATGACCTTGCCGCTCTCACCGTGAGGGACGCGAAGCGAAGTGTCTCTGACCTCTTTCGCTTTCTCACCGAAGATCGCGCGAAGTAGCCGCTCTTCTGGCGTCAACTCAGTCTCACCCTTCGGGGTGGTCTTACCCACCAGGATGTCACCTGATTGCACGTCAGCACCGACACGAACGATCCCTCGTTCATCCAGTTCCGCGAGCGCTTCGTCCGACAGGTTCGGGATATCCCGAGTGATTTCTTCGGGACCGAGTTTGGTGTCACGCGCATCCACTTCGTGTTCTTCGATGTGGATGCTAGACAACACGTCGTCTCGAACGAGTCGTTCCGAGAGAATAATCGCGTCCTCGTAGTTGTGACCCTCCCACGGCATGAATGCCACGAGAAGGTTCTTGCCGAGAGCGAGTTCACCTTCGTCCGTAGAAGGACCGTCAGCGATAACCTCACCAGCTTCAACCTGCTGACCAACGGACACTATCGGCCGCTGGTTATAACTGGTTCCCTGGTTGGAGCGACGGAACTTGTGCAGTCGATAGTCGCGGATCGAACCATCTTCAGTCTCAATCGAAATCAGATCCGCTGAGACTTCAGCAACAGTGCCGCCCTCGTAAGCCACCACAACATCGCCAGCATCCTTAGCCGCGCGGTGTTCCATACCGGTACCCACCAAGGGAGCCTCGGAGCGCAGTAGCGGCACAGCCTGGCGCTGCATCATATTAGAACCCATAAGTGCACGGTTTGCGTCGTCATGCTCCAAGAACGGGATCATCGCAGTCGCTACCGAAACCATCTGACGAGGCGATACATCGACGTAGTCAACCTCGTTGCCGGCGACATAGTCGACCTCGCCGCCCTTGCGTCGCACGAGTACTCGTTCATCAACGAAAGTGCCGTCTGGGTTTAGCGCTGAATTCGCCTGTGCGATGACGTGACGATCTTCTTCGTCGGCCGAAAGGTAGTCCACCTTGTCGGATACAACGCCGTCGACAACCCGTCGGTAAGGAGTCTCGACAAAGCCAAATGGATTGACCCGTCCGTACGTCGCCAACGAACCGATGAGACCAATGTTGGGGCCTTCTGGCGTTTCGATGGGACACATCCGCCCGTAGTGAGACGGGTGCACGTCGCGGACTTCGAAGCCCGCCCGCTCACGCGACAGACCACCCGGACCAAGAGCTGACAAACGACGTTTGTGAGTCAGCCCCGCAAGTGGGTTGGTCTGGTCCATGAACTGGGATAGCTGTGACGTTCCGAAGAATTCCTTGATTGCTGCATTCAACGGCGTGATTTTGATTAACGACTGCGGTGTGATCGCCTCGACGTCCGAGGTACCCATTTTTTCGCCAACAAGGCGTGCCATGCGAGTCAAACCGGTTCGGATCTGATTCTGGATCAACTCACCAACGGTACGAAGTCGACGATTACCGAAGTGGTCGATGTCGTCGGTCTCAACCGGAATCTCACCTTGAGGCGATTCCATTACCTCATCGCCGTTGTGAAGTGCCGCCAAATAATCAATGGCCGCCACCATGTCTTCAACGGTCAGCACCACTTCGGATAGCGGCAAATCAAGCCCAAGCTTCTTGTTGACCTTGTACCGGCCTACCTTTGCAAGGTCGTAGCGCTTGGTGTTGAAGTAGTAGTTGTCGAGGAGATTACGACCTGCATCAACCGTAGGCGGTTCACCCGGACGCATCTTGCGGTAGATATCGAGCAGTGCTTCGTCTTGAGTCGTGACGGTGTCCTTCTCAAGCGTCTTCATGATGGACTCGTAACGACCGAAACGCTCTTCGATTTGCTCCGCACTCCAACCCAGCGCCTTAAGCAGGACGGTAACGTTCTGCTTCCGCTTGCGATCGAGGCGAACGCTGACGATGTCCTTCTTGTCGATTTCAAATTCCAGCCAGGCACCACGTCCCGGGATTACCCGACCTACGTAGACGTCCTTATCGGTGGTTTTGTCTACCGATGACTCGAAGTACACGCCCGGAGAACGAACCAACTGAGAGACGACGACGCGCTCGGTTCCGTTGATTACGAAGGTGCCTTTGTCCGTCATCATCGGGTAGTCACCCATGAAGACGGTCTGGGACATGCTCACGCCGGTTTCGGTGTTCTCAAATGTGGCCGTTACGAAGAGTGGAGCGGCATAGGTGATGTCTCGCTCGCGGCACTCATCGACGGAGGCCTTTGGCTCTTCGAGATAGAAGTCGTCGAAGGTGAGCGACATATTGCCCTGCGAATCGGTGATTTGACCGATCTCTTCGAAGACCTCTTCCATGCCGGATTTTGCCGGTACGTCATCGCGGCCTTCAGCCTGAGCTTCGGCTAGCTTTGCCTGCCAATGCTCGTTGCCGACTAGCCAGTCGAACGAGTCGATCTGCAGGCCGAGCAGATCAGGGATCTCCAGCGGCTCGCTGATGCGAGCGAAGGAGACGCGATGGGAACCGGATGTGCTTTCAGATGGAAGCGTTGCGGTCAAGAGAGTCCTTCCCCAGTTACGCGCGACACCGAGTGGCCCCTACCCGCACCATTTGCCTCGCACGACCGAGGCTCACCGTTACCGGACCTACCTGCGCGGATCAAGGCAGACCGATGGACGGGGGTTCATCTGATATAGGGCGCAAAGAAAGATACTACCCGAGCTTTGGGCGCATGTCTAGTGGGGTGGGACCAGAAGGCCACACCCTGCGTTCTGCACAACGATCCGCGATTCGAACGTGCCTTGATCATGGTCTGCAAGCGCACCGGAGTCAAGCCGATTTCCACATTGACGCCATTATTTGCGGGCTTTTCCGACAACTGCGTCCAGTTGCGCTGCGCCAAAAAAGGAGCTGCTGCTCCGGTGAACGAAAAACTGAGGGGCAGCCCGGTCAGGCTGCCCCTCAGTCAAGGTCGGTCGGCTAGGACCGCATGCGTCACTTAACGCTGACGGTCGCGCCGGCACCCTCAAGTGCCTCTTTAGCCTTATCGGCAGCTTCTTTGTCGACTCCCTCAAGCACTGGCTTGGGGGCACCCTCAACAAGGTCCTTGGCTTCTTTCAGTCCCAGGTCAGTCAGTCCGCGGACCTCCTTGATGACCTGAATCTTCTTGTCGCCGGCCTCCTCGAGGACGACATCAAACTCGTCCTGCTCTGCAGCTGCACCGGCATCGCCGCCAGCCGCGGGGGCTCCTGCCGCTGCAACCGCAACAGGTGCGGCGGCGGTTACTTCGAATGTGTCTTCGAACTGCTTGACGAACTCGCTGAGCTCGACCAAGGTCATCTCCTTGAATGCATCCAGCAGTTCATCCGTGCTGAGCTTCGCCATCTCGGCGTTCCTTTCTCTGTGCTCCGGCGGGGGCCGGACTCCTTGACGGAACCGTCGTTGTCGACGGTCTATCGGGTCAGGGCGTCAGCCCTCCTGTTGTGCCTCGGCCGGAGCCTCGGCATCGGCCGACTGGTCGTCGGCCGAAGTCGTTGATTCTTCCTCGGTTGACGCATCGTCGTCCGAGGTTTCGGTGGCGGCTTCGGCTGGCGCTGCTTCAGCGGCCTCGGCCTCGCCGGTTCCTGCCAGAACGCTGGGGTCTTCGGTCGCCTTGGCCTGGAGCGCGCCTAGTGTGCGAGCTGCCTGGGATAGCGGTGCGGCGAACATGGCAGCCGCGCCAGACATAGAAGCCTTCATCGCACCAGCAAGCTTGGCCAGCAGAACCTCGCGAGACTCGAGGTCAGCGAGTTTGTTGATCTCGTCGGGAGTCAATGGCTGCCCATCGAGCAGTCCGCCCTTGACTACGAGAGCCGCGTTTTCTTTACCGAAATTCTTGAGGCCTTTAGATGCTTCGACGGGATCACCAGTAATGAAGGCGATCGCGTTCGGTCCGACCAGCATATCGCTGAGACCCTCAACACCCGCTTCTTCGACAGCGATTTTTGTGAGGGTGTTCTTGACGACGAGATATTCCGCATTGCCCCGGAGCGATTCGCGCAACTCACGCAAACCCGAGACGGAAATACCACGGTACTCGGTGAGGACAACGCCGGTTGCGGAGCGAAAACGCTCAGTCAGATCAGCTACGGCTTTAGTCTTATCGGCCCGCGACATCTGGGTCCTTTCGTTCGGACCACTAGTCGGCGCAGCACCTCACCCGGAAACTCCGGTTGCACCTCTTGCGAGGTTGCACTGTCACCTGCGCGGGTAGCCCTGGGGGCTTTAGGTCTTACGACGACCAGCGGTCTTCGGCTCGCACAAGAGTACGTGTTTG
>JAOZTQ010000048.1:5733-8507 GCA_029939085.1 Candidatus Nanopelagicales bacterium | reverse complement strand
GTCAATTCCTTTGAGTTTTAGCCTTGCGGCCGTACTCCCCAGGCGGGGTACTTAACGCGTTAGCTACGGCACCGCAGGGGTCAATACCCGCGACACCTAGTACCCATCGTTTACGGCGTGGACTACCAGGGTATCTAATCCTGTTTGCTCCCCACGCTTTCGCTCCTCAGCGTCAGTGTCGGCCCAGAGACCTGCCTTCGCCATCGGTGTTCTTCCTGATATCTGCGCATTCCACCGCTACACCAGGAGTTCCAGTCTCCCCTACCGAACTCTAGTCTGCCCGTATCGAATGCAGGCCCGGAGTTAAGCTCCGAGTTTTCACATCCGACGCGACAAACCGCCTACGAGCCCTTTACGCCCAATAAATCCGGACAACGCTCGGACCCTACGTATTACCGCGGCTGCTGGCACGTAGTTAGCCGGTCCTTCTTCTGCAGGTACCGTCACTTTCGCTTCGTCCCTGCTGAAAGAGGTTTACATCTCGACGTACTTCATCCCTCACGCGGCGTTGCTGCGTCAGACTTTCGTCCATTGCGCAATATTCCCCACTGCAGCCTCCCGTAGGAGTCTGGGCCGTGTCTCAGTCCCAGTGTGGCCGGTCGCCCTCTCAGGCCGGCTACCCGTCGTCGCCTTGGTAGGCCATTACCCCACCAACTAGCTGATAGGCCGCGGGCCCATCCCTCACCAGAATCCTTTCCACGTCCTCAGATGCCTGAGGACGTGAGTATCTGGTATTAGCCCCGGTTTCCCGAGGTTATCCCAGTGTGAGGGGTAGGTTGCCCACGTGTTACTCACCCGTTCGCCACTCTCTGCTTCCCGAAGGAAGGTTCTCGTTCGACTTGCATGTGTAAAGCACGCCGCCAGCGTTCGTCCTGAGCCAGGATCAAACTCTCCGTGAATGTTTCATGGTTCCGGCACTGTGGCCGGGAAACGACCCGGAGGTCGATCTAGCTGATCGGTAGATATCCGAAGATAACTACCGTAAAAAAGTAGGCAATGAACCATCGAAATGGTCACTGCCTAAAAGGAATCCATCTGCAAGGGTCGACCCGAGGGCCAGCCCCTGAGACGGGGTTTTGCTTGGCATTGACTTTCGGCACACTGTTGAGTTCTCAAGGAGCGGATGCGCACTAAATCTGGCCTTTCGGCTTTTTTTAGGGCAACCCCTCTAAGTTACGCAGGTCATTAACCGAAGTCAATACCCCTGTGAAACTTTTTTTCGGGGGGCCGGAGAAATCCCGACCAGTGCGACCCTTCGATTTGTTCCCAAATCTTGGGCCGCGCATAACTGTACGACTCTGTTCAAAGCCGGGTCAAATCGGGTGTATTCGGGCGAACGGAATGCGCTCGATTTACCCGAAAAATGACCAGCCAACCCGCCTAGCCGAGCGCAGCAGCGTCAATACCTGCCATCGATTTGCGACCCCTGCGAAGTACTAACCAGCGGTTGTGCAGCAAATCTGTGGAGGTAACTTGCCGATCGATATCACTGATTCGCTCGTTATTGAGGTAAGCACCTCCCTCGGCAATGGTTCGGCGTGCAGCGCCCGTTCCCTTCACGAGTCCGGATTTGGCGAATAGTTGTACGAAGGAAGCGGCGCCGTCAGCAAGGTCTTCGGAAGTTACGGTGTAGGTCGGAGCCTCCGCCAGCGCAGCAGCTAAGGTCTGCGGGTCAGACTCGGTTAACTCCCCGCGACCGAAGAGTGCGGCCGAAGCCGCTTGGACCGCAGCAGTGGCGGACTCCCCATGCACGAGTGAAGTCAACTCTGCCGCTAAGGCTCGCTGCGCTTCGCGAGCACCCGGTCGCTCCTCAGTTGCGACTGCGAGTTCGGTTATTTCTTCCCGGCTCTTGAAACTAAAGACTTTCAGCCAGCGGACAACATCACGATCATCGGCATTTATCCAGAATTGATAGAAGGCATATGGACTTGTCAGTTCCGGATCAAGCCACACCGTGCCGGATTCAGTCTTACCGAACTTCTGGCCATCAGCCTTAACAAGTAACGGTGTAGTCAGTGCGTGGGCGTGCTCACCTGTGACTCGACGGATCAAGTCGGTGCCTGCAGTGAGGTTTCCCCACTGATCCGAACCACCCGTCTGCAGCTCACATTCGTACTCGCGGAACAATTGCAGGAAGTCGTATGACTGCAATACCTGATAGGAGAACTCGGTGTAGGAGATTCCGTCGCCCGCGAGACGTGCGGCGACGGCCTCACGATCCAACATCCGGTTGACCGAAAAATGCTTGCCGATATCGCGTAGAAACTCGATAGTGCTCAGTCGCGAAATCCAATCAAGGTTATTCACCATGCGTGCAGCCGCCGGTCCCTCGAAATCAAGGAAGCGACGCAGCTGCTGTTCGATGCCACCTGTCCACTGCGCGACCACCTCAGGGGCATTGAGCACTCGCTCACCCGTTTCCTTAGGGTCTCCAATCAGACCGGTCGCGCCGCCTACCAACGCCAGTGGTCGGTGGCCCGCTTGTTGAAATCGTCGCAACAACAAGATCTGAACCAGGTTCCCTAAGTGAAGGCTGGGTGCAGTCGGATCGAAGCCGCAGTAATAGGTGATCGGACCCTTGTCGAGCCGCTGGCGCAGCCGATCCAGGTCAGTGGAATCGGCGATCAAGTCGCGCCAAGTGAGGTCGTCAAGAAGTTGCGCAGTCACAAGGCCCTAGTGTGGCACTTGAACTGTTCGAACTTAATCAGGGTTCGATGATTCGCAGGGATCGACTGCACGAGTCTTATCGAGACTTCCCGTCGTTATTGAGATCC
>JAOZTQ010000048.1:0-5633 GCA_029939085.1 Candidatus Nanopelagicales bacterium | reverse complement strand
CGGCTAGTCACCGGCGCGTAGTCGCGCGACTTCACTGCGCAACTCTGCAATCTGCTCCGCAACACGCTTTGGCGCAGTACCACCAATGGTGTCGCGTGATGCCAATGAACCAGAGACCACCAAAACGTCTCTCACCTGCGGCGTCAGCATCGGTGATACCGACGCAAGTTCCTCATCGGTGAGCGCCACTAACTCGACCCCTCGGCTCTCGGCGATCTGAACACAACCACCAGCGGCCTCATGAGCTTCGCGGAAGGGCATTCCATGTCGCACTAACCACTCAGCGATATCAGTAGCCAAGGCATAACCACCATCAGCCGACGCAGTCATACGCTCGGTATCGAACTGCAGCGTTGCGATCATCCCCGTCACCGCAGGGATAACCAGCCGGAGTTGCTCTACCGAATCAAATACAGGTTCCTTATCTTCCTGGAGATCACGGTGGTAGGCGAACGGCAAACCTTTCAAGGTCGCCAACAGCCCGGTGAGATTACCGATCAGCCGTCCTGCTTTCCCACGCGCCAACTCGGCAGCATCAGGGTTCTTCTTCTGCGGCATGATGCTAGAGCCAGTCGAAAATCCGTCATCTAATCGAGCCCAAGAAAACTCGACCGAAGACCAGAGCGCCACTTCCTCACCGATCCGAGACAGATGCACCGCCAGCATCGCAGCCACAAACAAGAACTCCGCTGCGAAGTCTCGGTCACTAACCGCATCAACTGAATTACCCAGGACCGAATCGAAACCTAGTTCCGCGGCCACCGCCTCCGGATCTAAACCGAGCGAAGAACCAGCCAAAGCGCCAGCACCCATGGGTGATCGCGCGGCTCGGTTGTCCCAGTCCTGTAATCGCTCAACATCGCGGAGTAGCGCGTGGGCATGTTTGGCGAGTTCATGTCCGAATGACACCGGCTGGGCACGTTGCAGATGAGTGAACCCGGGCGCCGGAACATCCACATGCGCTGCCGCTTGCTCGATAACTGCGTCGACCAGATCCAATACAAGTACGAAAATTTCGGCTGACTTATCGCGTAGGTAGAGACGAAAATCCGTAGCTACCTGATCGTTCCGGCTGCGACCAGCACGTAACTTACCACCCAGCTGCGGCCCTAGTCGTTCTACGAGCCCGCGCTCGAGTGCGGTGTGAACATCCTCGTCGTCCGGGATCGGCAGGAAACTACCGTCGGCAACATCATCAGCCAGACTAGCCAGACCCGCCAGCATGTCTGCCAACTCTTCGTCGGTGAGCAAATCGGCTCTATGCAGCACCCGGGCATGCGCCTGACTCTGCCGAAGGTCGTAGGGAGCCAAAACCCAGTCAAAATGAGTTGAGCGACTCAACTCGACCATCGCATCATGGGGACCGCCAGCAAATCGCCCGCCCCACAATCGAGCCGTATCTCCCGAGCGGTCAGTCATCATGATCCTTCCGTTGATCCCGAGCGGCGGCCAGTGTGCTGGGCAGTCCAAAGAGATCGATAAACCCCTTGGAACTGGATTGATCGAATGTATCGCCAGTGTCGTAGGTCGCTAGGTTGAAGTCGTACAGGGATTCACTGCTGCGGCGTCCCACCGGTACCGCTCGACCGGCGTGTAGCGAGAGTCTGACATCACCCGTCACCGATCGATTTGCTTCGGCGATAAAGCCGTCTAGCGCTCGTTTGAGCGGTGAGAACCAGAGCCCGTCGTACACTAACTCGCTCCAGCGTTGCGAAACACCCATATAAAACCGAGCAAGATCCTTTTCCATAGTGACGTTTTGCAGTTCGGCTCGAGCGGTGAGCAATGTGATCGCACCGGGCGCCTCATAAACTTCACGGCTCTTGATGCCCACTAGCCGATCCTCAACGATATCTAGACGCCCTATGCCCTGAGCGCCAGCTCGTTGATTTAGCTGCTCAATGGCCTGCAACATAGTCACGGGTTTCCCATCGATAGCAACGGGTGCTCCCTGCGCAAAGGTGATCGTTAACTCATCGGGTTCCCGGGGTATCGCCGGATCCTGGGTGTACTCATAGATGTCTTCGATCGGGCTATTCCAGATGTCCTCCAGAAAACCTGTCTCAATAGCTCGGCCCCACACATTCTGATCAATTGAATAAGGCGATTTTTTCGTCACATCGATCGGAAGATCATGTCGCTCCGCGTACTCGATAGCTAGGTCCCGCGTCATTGCGTAGTCACGGACGGGTGCAATGCAGGTCATATCTGGAGCGAGGTTAGTGATGCCAACCTCGAAGCGCACCTGATCATTTCCCTTGCCGGTGCATCCGTGGGCCACAATGCTCGCGTCATGTTTCCGTGCAGCCGCAACTAAATGCTTAACGATCAGCGGACGGGATAGGGCCGAAACTAATGGGTA
The DNA here is from genome assembly GCA_029939085.1 of Candidatus Nanopelagicales bacterium. Taxonomy (GTDB): domain Bacteria; phylum Actinomycetota; class Actinomycetes; order S36-B12. The sequence goes on along the minus strand of JAOZTQ010000048.1, from coordinate 3,271 downwards.
GGTTCCCATGTACATGCCGTTGGCTAGCAGAGCTGGCAGACAATACTGATCGGCATACTCATCTCGAGCATCGGCCACCTCAGCAGCCACCGCGCCGCAGCCCAAGGCCCGCTGTCGGATCACATCAAGATCTTCTCCGTCTTGACCTACATCCACAGCTACGGCAATGACCTCCGCACCCGTTTGCTCTGCGATCCAGCCGATGGCCACGCTGGTGTCTAGCCCACCCGAATAAGCCAACACAACACGCTCGGTCATCTGTCCTCCTTCACCGGAATTGATTGCGACTCAACGTCGTTCATCTCAAGGCCGTACTCGTTTATTTATCGACTTCAATATTCTTTCCGCAACTTCCTTGCCACCATCAACGTCACGCGTGACAAGTAAAACCGTGTCGTCACCCGCAACGGTTCCGATCACCTCAGGAAGTATCGTGTGATCGATGACGCTAGCGAGGTACTGGGCCGCTCCCGGTGGGGTGCGCAAGACCACGATGTTGCCAGATGCGTCGGCACTAATCAGGATCTCCTCGCCCACCCGGGCCAAGCGATTTCCTCCGGTCGCTTGTAAGTCAGGCGGTTGCAGACCCGAGTCACCGCCTTCATTGGGGACCGCGTACACCAGTCCTCCTTCAGGGCCAGGGACTTTGTCGGCACGCAACTCATCAAGGTCCCGACTGATCGTTGCTTGAGTGACTTCGATGCCCTCCTCGTGCAAAAGCTCCATGAGATCTGACTGAGATCGAACCGGATGCTGCTGAAGGAGTTCCACGATGCGTAACCTGCGAGCAGACATAGTGCGAGGCAAACTCATGAAGACTCTCTTCTCGCTTGTTGCAATATCTCAGGTAATGCGCGCGTGAAGGTTCGCGCCTCAGCCGCGGAAAGAACGAGCGGTGGAGCAAGTCGGATCAGATCAGGACGCAGTGCATTTACTAGAAATCCGTGTTCCCGAGCGACTCGCTCGACTGTGCTGGCCTCTGGCTGATTCAGCTCAATTGCTCGCCACAATCCAACACCGCGCTGACCTAGCAACCATGGATCGGAGATATCTGAGATCTCTGCCGCCAGCATTTCGCCAACGGCGGTGACAGAACTCAGCAAATTCTCGTTTTCAATCGTGTCCAATACCGCCAAGGCTGCCGCGCAACTGATCGGATTGCCACCGAATGTGGTGCCATGATCACCGGGGCCGAGTAAGTCAGCCGTCGACCCGGCTGCGATACATGCGCCCAACGGCAATCCGCCCGCTAGCCCCTTTGCGAGGGTAATCACATCTGGGCGTACCCCTTGACCAGTACTCGCAAACCAGTGTCCGGTCCGACCAATACCGGACTGAACTTCGTCCACGATCAGCAGCGCACCAACTTCATCACATTGCTGTCGCACGCTCGAAAGGTAGTCATCCGGAGGTGGAACTACACCGCCCTCTCCCAAAATCGGCTCTAGGAATACTGCGGCCACACTGTCGTCTAGTTCCGCCGCCATAGCCGCCGTGTCACCAAACGGCACGAAGGTGACGGGTTCGGGTAACGGCTCGAACGGTGCGCGTTTCGCGGCATTACCAGTGACTGACAACGCCCCCATGGTCCGTCCGTGAAATGACCCTTCGGCCGCAACTATGCGGAGGCGTCCACCGCTGGGATCTGAAGTCCAACCATGACGACGGGCAATCTTGTAGGCGGCCTCATTAGCAGTTGCACCATCCTGACTAAAGAAGACTTTGGCCGGGATATCCAGCAGTGCTATCAGCCGCTCCGCCAACTGCAAGCCAGGTTCATGAATATAGAGATTGCTCGTGTGAACGAGTTGCGTTGCTTGTTGCGCAACTGCTTCTGCAATGGCCGGGTGACCATGACCGAGCGCTGATACCGCTATACCTGAGACAAGGTCGAGGTACTCACGGCCATCCGCATCGACTACATAGCAGCCCTTGCCGTGGGATAGTGCCAGCGGTGGCGTCCCGTAGTTGGCCATCATGGCTGAGTCCCAACGAGATTGCTGCCGAGCATTGAGTGTCATCGGTCTCCCTCACCATCAGGAACAACCATGGTTCCCACTCCTTCATCAGTGAAAACTTCAACGAGCAGTGAATGCTGTATCCGACCATCGATGATGTGAGCGCGCGGTACACCAGCGCCCACGGCATCGGCGCAGGCCTGCAACTTTGGCACCATCCCCGACTCGGCATTCTCAAGCATTGGCTGCAATTCAGAGAGCTCAAGCGTCCGAATCACATCATCCGTACTTGGCCAGTTTGCGTAGAGCCCCTCGACATCAGTCAAGAGCACAAACTTATCGGCCTCAAGTGAAGCAGCTAGAGCAGCCGCAGCACTATCTGCGTTGATGTTGTACGGATCGCCAGAGTCATCCATGCCGACACTTGAAACGACCGGGATGAGACCGTCATCGATCAGAGTTTTCACGAAGTCTGGCCGCACGTCGGCCACATCGCCGACATAACCAATATCAATCCGTTCGCCCTCATGGTCAGCGGTACGGCGCTTCGCGGTAAACAGGTGGGCATCCTCTCCGGATACGCCAACCGCAAAAGGCCCATGTTCGTTAATGAGGCTGACGATTTCTCGCTGGACTTGTCCGGTGAGGACCATGCGCACAACATCCATGGCCTGCGAACTGGTTACTCGATACCCGCCTTTGAACTCACTCGGCACTTCGAGCCGCTGAAGCATATCGCTGATCTGGGGACCACCCCCGTGAACGACGACTGGGTTGAGTCCGGCAAGGCGCAAGAAAACTACGTCTTGAGCAAATGCACGCTGTAGATCCTGATCGGTCATGGCGTTTCCGCCGTACTTCAACACCACAGTGGCGCCGTGAAACTTCAATAGCCACGGAAGAGCTTTCGCCAATACACCGGCCTGCTGTTCGGCAATGGCTCGCTCGGAGCTACTAAATGTCTTCATACCTGCTCCCTATGTCGAGTAAGCCGAGTTCTCGTGGACGTAGTCATGAGTCAGGTCATTCGTCCATATCTGGGCACTACTGCTGCCGGCACCTAGGTCGATAACTACATCAACATCTCGACCCGAAAGGTCTACGTGCGACCGGTCTTCCCCGACCCCGCCACTTCGGCATATCCATACGCCGTTGATGGCAACGTTCACTTCATCAGGGGTGAAAGTACAATCGGTGGTTCCAACCGCGGACAGGATGCGACCCCAGTTCGGGTCCTCACCAAACATCGCGCATTTGAAGAGATTGCTGCGAGCCACTGACCGAGCAACCGTCTCGGCATCTGACTCGGTTGC
>JAOZTQ010000047.1 GCA_029939085.1 Candidatus Nanopelagicales bacterium | reverse complement strand
GCGATTGCGGCGGTACCGGTGCTGCGAGATACAACCCAGCAGTGATGTGACTCGGGCCTCGGCTGATAGCCTGAAGTTCCCTCAGCCCCCGTAGCTCAGGGGATAGAGCGGTGGCCTCCGGAGCCATGCGCGCAGGTTCGAATCCTGCCGGGGGCGCATCGATTTCAAGAACTTTTGCTTCGGAAACGCCTATCGGGAATCGTGATCGGTTCGATAATCTTTTCCAATGTCTGAATGGTCGATTCGCAGTGCCGAGCCCTCCGATGTACCCGATATCCTCGCGATGATCCAAGAACTTGCCGAGTTTGAGCGGGAGCCAGACGCGGTGAAAGCGACGGCAGCCGATCTGACGCGAATTCTTTTCGAAGGTGGGGATGCGCCGCACCCAGCTCCAGCAGCTTATTGCGATGTCGCTACATCGAAAGATTCGCTCGATGGGCCGTTGGTGGGAATGGCGCTTTGGTATCTCACATTCTCGACTTGGGAAGGTGCGCACGGGATCTATCTGGAAGATCTTTACGTCAGGCCATCTGCTCGGGGGTCTGGTTTGGGACATGATTTGCTGGCGGGCCTGGCTAAGCGCTGTGTCGATAGCGGATACACGCGGTTGGAATGGTCGGCACTTAACTGGAATAGCACGGCAATCGATTTCTACTTGGCTCACGGAGCCCGGCCCCAGTCGGAATGGACGAAGTTCCGACTTGCTGATGATGCGTTGCACTCATTGGGCTCATAAGGGCCAGCGCCATTCCTGACCGGCGGCGCACGGCGAGTTCTATGGCCGAGCTTTGAGACTGCTCTACTGTTTCGCGCCCACTACTGCGGCGTCTTGTCGCAATGTCTTTAGTTCGTCAAGGATGTGTTGGGCGAGCGCATCGGGTTCCGGCAAAAGTTGCTTGTCCGTAGCCAATCCCAGGGTTACGCCACCGTCGTAGCTAAAGATCGCAACGGTCATTGGTTGATTGCCGGTACAGGGCGCGAAGCCGACCACTTGCGAGACCTTCGTTCCCGCAAAGGTCATTGGTGCCTGTGGGCCAGGAACGTTTGTCAGCACCCCAACAGCTTTGTCGGCAAAGAAGGAGGTCAGTCCGGCCGCAACTGTACCGGGGGAAGATGAGATTAACTGCTGCAAAGTGAAGGTAAGCGCCGCTTCATCGGAGTGTTTTATCCGTGACATGCGCTGATGAAGTTGATCGACTCGATCGACGCTGGTTTCCGCAGTTAGCGGCATGGGAAGCATGACCAGCGCAAAGTGATTGCCCAACTCCGGTGGGAGATTATCCTCGAATGGTTTGACATTAACCGGAACCATCCAGGTGATCTCGTCGACGGCTGCATCATGACTTTCCAGATAAGCATTGACTCCGCCGGCTACTGCTGCGAGAAGAATGTCGTTGACGGTTGCTCCAAGTGCACGACCGGTGTCAGCAATCTCTCCCAATGGCACTGGTTCAGTCCAGGCCACAGCCTTGTCGATACCAGGCTCACCGCTCCAGGCGGTCTCGGGAGCCGTTGTGAAAAGTAGCTTCGAAACAGTTCCAATATTGTTAGTACCGCGAAAGTCCCCACCACCGATTTCTTCCAGACGGTCGAGAGTGCGATCGGGATGCTTCAGCATCTCAATTCCTTCAGTGACTCCTCTCAGTCCTGCGGAAAGGAAGCGTTCAGGTAAACCGCTGAACGTCTGCGTTGGCTCTTTTGCAGCGGTCTCAAGTTCAGCTAGACCTTGGCGCAATCCCGTGGTCGCCGTGTCTGCAAGAAGTTCCGCCCGTTTCGCAACAGACATTGCATTGCGGCTAGTGCGGGTCTTACCCGTCCCGGGAACCTGGGTCCCACCTTCACAGAGGCTCAACATGACTTGAGTGAGTCGAACTCCGTCCGCGATTGCGTGATGGAATCGAGCCACCATGGCCGCACCCACAACACCATCGGATATCTCGACCGGTGCGATCATGTGTATCTGCCATAACGGTTTTTCACGAGATAAGGGCTCAGAGCGCTTGTCTGCTAAGAAATCCTGAATGTATCTGCGGGTAACGGGCTCGGAGAACCTTCCCCAACTGATGTGATCCGCGACTTGGAAATCCGGGTCGTCACTCCATGACCATTTCCCGTCGATTGACACTGCCTTTCGCCCAAAGACCGGGTGTCGCTCCACCAGATCCTGCATTACGGACTGGACGGCCGATTCCTTCGGAATACCATCGAGGAGCAGCGCACCCTCGACAACCATAAGGTTGTTGGGTCGATCCATTGCCAACCACAACTGATCCTGTGCCCCCATCGTCACCGTAGCCATGAGCCCTCCCTCTGGCCCTCATTTTCCACCCTGGAGTCGCTAAGCGCGAAGTGACCTCTCGCTAATCGCAAACTTGGGTACTCGCTGGAGGTAACGGGCAGGGCCGCACCTATGGGAATGAGGCGGCACCCGAGAGCCGCTTTCTCCCCAAAGTGGTGACCCGATTTAGCCACCGGTAAGGCGCGTGTCTCTGAGGTAGTTGGTCTATTCGCCGTATTCGTAGCCAAAATGATCGATGTCGCGCTCATAAACTCGCGAGATGATGTCCTTTGTTTCTGGCGTGTAGAAGTCGGTGTAGTGCTTACGGTTGGGATCGACATCCCGGCTGTTGCGCTTGTGATGAGTCGTAAAGTCCGAGATCCCAAGTTCTTTTGCCACAGTTTCTAGGCCATCCGTCAGACTCTCCATCTGCCAGATATAGCTGACGAGTTGGTTACCGCTGGAATCGAAGAGATGAAAGTACGGTGAAATCGCATGCCAACGCGCCTTGAGGCTGGGGTAGTCACCAGCTTCCAACCGTCGGCAAAATACTGTGAAATCCTCATCTACGTATTTGAGCCATGAAGCGTGATGCATAACGGATACGGCTCTGGAGTAAGGGTTTCGGACGCAGGAAAATGTATAGCGCGATTGATCGCGGTCCTCGTATTGCTCACGGACAAGTTCAGCGAACTTTGTTTTCGTCTCAAACAACTCTGAACCGGTCTTATTGCCCCAGTAGCCAACTATTCGGCCGGAGGTATATGAAATCGAATGCTCTGCGCAGAAGGTGCGAATTGAAGTCGATCCACAACGCGGCATCCTCAGGTAAAGACCATCCGCTGCGGTTAGTTCCGAGGACGAAGCCGCTCGGTTCGATTCGCTCATGTGATGCGCCCTCCAAATAAGCCGTGAAATCGTGGATAGCTAGCTTGATCGGTCGCCGCGAGTATAGTCGGGAACCTCGGTTTGAAGCGGTATGCCCCGGGCTGAACGGATGCGAAAATCTTCCGTAGTCGGATGATGCGACGTGGGTTGTTTTCTTTTGTCGAAGAGTATCGTTGGGTTGAGTTTTTCTCGCAGCCCCTGATAAGAGGACCAGTATGCGCGACCCGGAACTATCGATACGTGCGGTTAAGTCCGACGAAACCGAGGCTGTCGTCGACATAGTGGAGCCGATCGTACGTAGTGCGGAGAGTTATGCAATCGAGCCGGATCTTTCAAGAGATCAGATCCAAGAGTGGTGGTTCTCATCGGAGCACGAAATCCGTGTAGCGGTTCATCGAGACAGGGTTATCGGCAGTTACTACCTCAAGGCCAATCAACGAGGGCCTGGTGCCCACATTGCCAATTGCGGCTACGTCACATTTTCCGATTTCACCCGACGAGGCGTTGGTCGAGCAATGTGCCTGGATTCGATGGCTGTAGCCAGATCCAGAGGATTCCTAGCCATGCAGTTCAATCTCGTGCTCAGGTCGAATGAGCCTGCTCTTCGGTTGTGGTTGGATATGGGGTTTCGAGAAATTGGTGAGGTTCCGATGGCGTATCGATTGCCCTCAGGTGACTTCGTTGACGGAGTGATCTTCTTTCGTAGCTTGGAGTAGTTCGGCCATCTTCTGCTGTACCAGTTGGATGGCGCGGAATGGCCGGAGCATCACTTTGAAGTCGGTGATCTGATCGTTGTGGTCCCAGGTGATCATGTCGATTCCATTCACGTGGATTCCATCTACCTCGGCGGTGAACTCAAGTACAGCGTCGCGGTCTCCACTTAGTTCACGAACGTATTGAAAACTGTCATTAGCGAGCACGTGCATTGCGCCTACGAGATAGAGGGCGGTGAGATCTCTGCCGCGCTGGGGTTGGAAGAGTACCGGGGAATGGAATGTTGCATCTTCGGCCAATAGCTCCGAGAGCATAACGGGATCACGACTGATCACGACCTCATGCCAGTGACGTAGTGCTTTAGGTTGGGTTGCGCTGTCGGTCACGACTCTGTTCTATCAGGCGCAGTGTGCTGTCGAGAACATGATGTTGTGGTTCTCGTTGATTTGGGGTGACCCGCTGTCTGTCCAATCAAGCGTTCTTGTCACAATCACGTTATGTCTGACCGTCAGAGTTCCACTGCTGTAACCGAAGGTTTTTCTTCAGAACCGCGGTTTGCCCGGGTTCCTAGAGGCAACTACACGACCATTGTCGTTGTCTTTGTTTCGTTGCTGCTTATCTCAAATATCGGTGCTGTGAAGCTAATCGAATTCGGACCGTTCTCTGTGGCGGGATTTGAGTTTCCGATTATCACCGACGGTGGCGCCTTCCTGTTTCCGCTCGTTTACATCGTGGGAGATGTGCTAGCCGAGGTTTACGGTTTCAAAGCTGCTCGCAAAGCGATTTTCCTCGGATTCCTTATGGGTGCTTTAGCGGCGCTCACCTTTTTCCTAGTTCAGATCTCACCGCCTGCTACGGACTGGGAAAATCAGGAAGCGTTCGAGGCGGTGCTCGGATTCGTGCCACGAATCGTCTTGGCGAGTTTGGCGGGCTACCTTGTGGGGCAGCTACTCAACGCCTACGTCTTGGTGTGGATCAAGGAACGCACCAACGAGAAATATCTCTGGGTACGTCTCTTGGGCTCGACGGCCGTGGGTCAACTCGCGGATACAGTTGTCTTCTGCACGATCGCGTTCTATGGCATCATCACCGGCGCAGAGTTCATCAACTATGTCCTTATCGGCTATCTGTATAAGACGGTTGTTGAGGCGGTATTGCTGCCCGTCACCTATCAGGTGGTTCGGGTGGTCAAACGCAGTGAGCCCACCTATGACGAAACACGGGATTACGCCAAGTCCTAATCTCGCGCAGCATAAAATTGACCCAAGAAATCATCGCGGAACTCATAGAAGTTCCCCTGCGAAATTGAGTCCCGGATTCGATCCACTAGCCGAACTATGAAGCGAACATTGTGAATCGTGGCCAGAGTTGAAGCGAGCATCTCCTTGGCCTTGAACAGGTGATGCAGATAGGCCCGCGTGAAGTTTGCGCAGGTGTAGCAGTCACAGTCAGGTTGCACCGGGTTGTCGTTCCAACGATTGACTGAACTAGTGATATTGAAACGCCCGTTGTCAGCAAAGAGTGAAGCATTTCGGGCTACCCGTGAAGGGGTCACACAATCGAATGTGTCAACTCCCTGCTCGATTGCGACAAATAGGTCGTCTGGCTCCCCGATGCCCAGCAGATGTCGAGGTTTGTCCCTGGGTAATTCCTGATTCACCCAGCTCACAATTCGGCCGAGATTCTCCTTCTCCAAAGCTCCACCGATACCGAACCCGTCGAAATCTAATGCACCTAGATCGCGTGCGGCAGAACGACGCAAGTCCTCATACTGCGCACCCTGTATTACGCCGAAGAGCCCCTGATATGGATGGTTTACTCGTTGCTCGGTGAGACGTTGATGCTCTGTGATACACCGACGCGCCCATTCGGCTGTTCTGGCGACCGATTGTTCTTGGTAGGCCCGAGTATTCATTAGTGTCGTGCATTCATCGAAAGCGAAAATTATGTCGGCTCCGATCTGATGCTGGACCTGCATGGAAACTTCGGGCGTGAATCGATGCATCGAACCGTCAAGGTGAGACTTGAATGTGACGCCATCATCGTCAACGTGAGCTAACCGATCTTTACCTTTGGCGATGACGTCGTCATTCGCGACACCTTTTGCGTCCATCGCGATGACTTTCTTGAATCCGACCCCCAGCGACATCACCTGGAACCCACCACTGTCCGTAAAGGTTGGGCCCTCCCAGCCCATGAAGCGTCCGACGCCGCCCATCTGATCGATAAGTTCGGAGCCTGGTTGCAGATAGAGATGGTAAGCATTAGCGAGTACGGCTTGAGAGCCAGTCGACGCAAGATCCGCAGGGGTAAGGGCCTTGAGAGTGGCCTTTGTGCCAACAGGTATGAATGCTGGGGTTTCGATAGCGCCGTGGGGAGTCGTGATGGTGCCGGTCCGGCCGAGTGTGAGCCGACCGTCGGACCCACTCAATGAGTTGGATATCTGAAAATCAAACACCTCAACATCATTACAGTGATCCGTAATGACCCTCGGATCTGGGGCAACTACCACCCTTCGGTGCCGGGAGCGCCCTTATAGGGGCCGGCTATGCGTGAGGTAGGCCAGTCCCCGTAAAAAGCGCTTTGCAAGGGCAACACGGTTTCACCGTCGACCTCACAAGCAGATACCCGCTGCGGGTAAAACGAGATCGTATTTAGTAGCTCCTCATAGCCTGCGGCCGGTTCTGGATACCACCAGCAGGCACTGCGGGAGAGGTGCTCACCGACGACGAGATCGCCGTATCGTGCCATGCCCTTGTATTCGCACCACGACGTGTTTTCGTTGGGGCGAACGACGCCAGGGGTAATGTCAGCGGTTGGCAGATAGTACGCGGGTGCGTGCGAAGTCTCCAGAATTCTCAATGAGGACTGAGTCTCAGCAATCAACTCACCGCCGAACCACACTTTTACCAGTTCAGAACTTGCTACGAGCGCCGGTGGCCGGGGGTAGTCCCACACGGATTCTTGCCCCGGTTGGACGGGGTCTGGAGATGGCCTCATGTTTGTAGTTTGAGGGCAAACCTTGAAGGCGCAACTTCAGGGCGATTCGAAAAACCTACTAAGTGCGCGATTCGGTGAAGGTTGTGACGGTGGATCGGATTTCTTCATCGGTTTGTTTCACCTTTGGATCGCTACTGTTCCATCGTGTCCACACGATCAGAGCAGCGACAGAAATTAGCGCGGCCAGCCCAGTCATGAGTAGGCGGGCTCCGCCGACTTCATTCCCGTAAATGGGTGTCATGACGAGAACGACGGCGGCTGACACTACAGCTTGATTCAACCAATCCGGTTCACGAACGACGAAAGCGAGTACCAGAAGCGCGGATGCGAGGAATAACGACAGTAGGTCGGGTGAACCGATTTGAATCGTTAGGTAGGCAAGTGAGACGCCGATGAGGGTCCCCAAGAGGCGATGAGTTGCGCGTTGAGTGAGATTTACTCCTGGCTTGGGGATGGCCAATATGAAGACGGTCATGGGAAGCCAATAGCCCTGGGGATGGTCGAGCCACATCATCACCAGACTCGCAACAGTTACGGCGAGGGTCAGAACTGCTGCATATATTGCTGCATCGTGGTTATTTGCCGCGTTAAACGTGATCTTTTTTGGTGCGCCTACCTTACGAGACAGCAGAGTTCCCCATAGGGCTCCGAGCACAATCGAGATGGTGAAGATCCAGATATTGAAGTCTTGATCGTTGGGTCGTGCGACACAAAAAAGTATCGCGGCCAAGGCGAACGGTAAATGCAGACCGTTATGGGCTTGCCACCCGGTAATCGCGGCCAATGTGATGCAGACGAGTACCCACCACCAGCTGCCATACAGGCCGTAGCCAGCCAATGCGGCGACTGCGAGAACCGGCAAAAAGACAAAGACACGTTGTCGCCCGCAGGTGATCGCGATGAGGAGACCTACGAGGCTTCCCTCCGCTGCTCCTGTTGCTGCAGCGATCGATTCGCCGCCGAGGAAGTAGCCCACAACAGCAGGCAAAGTCAGCATGAGTACGACTACCACGATGCCGCCGAATAGCCTTCGACCGACACCGGGTTGCCCCTCAGGTTCCGAACCCGCACCGGCTGCTGATGCCGTACCTGAAGAATCCTGGCTCATGTCAGGCCTCCAAGAGAAGGTGTCAGCAGTGCGTCACTAGGCGAGTATCACTCTATCGGGTAACAAAATTCATTGACCCAAAGTTGCCTAGCCCGCGGGCAACTTCCACTTTACGGCCACGAGGTTGTGGTCAGATCCTTGATACTCGGGACTGAAATCACCGTCGCTAGTTGTTTTGATGACGACTTCATATTTCATGGGTATTCGAGTCGCCCCTGCAGTAGAACCCCACACATAGTCGATGCGCGGAGGTTGTCCGGAGAACTTGATTGGACGTGCCGGCCAGCCATCCTTGCCATTGGCAGAGTTACTGGTCGCGTAGTTGGAGTTCTTTTCCCTTTTGGCGTAGTAGCCATCGGTATAGCCCGATTCAGCCAGAATCGCCTGAGCTCCCCCGGGGTTCCGTCCTGGATACGAGTTCAAGTCACCAGCGATGAAGATAGGCAGGTTTTTCAAGCCCCAGCTGTTTGCCAGATTGCGTAGCCAAGGAGCTAACGCTCGTGCCGATGCTTGCCGAGACTGCTCTCCCTGGGCAGTTTGCTCACTAGAAAGATGAACTGATGCGGCTAAAAATTTCTTTCCAGTCGCGGTGTGCTCCATCAGCGCCCACACGAATCCA
>JAOZTQ010000046.1:4812-8631 GCA_029939085.1 Candidatus Nanopelagicales bacterium | reverse complement strand
GGAGTTATTTGCCCGATCTGAAAACCTCTATGGCGCTCTCGTAGCGTTAAGGGCCCCCTATTTGTGACACAGCGAACAACGGCGGACTTGCCCAAAACGCCGGACCAGAGTCACACTGTGAATGCATCAAAAGGTGGGGACCAGAGGGGCAATCATGGCGGTATGGCCACGCACTCGCGGTGAAATTCGACCCTGTCCATTCTGTGACTCCACTTTAGGTATCGGCGCAACCGCATGTCGACACTGTGGGCTTCCGCTGATTGACCTAACCGCAGATCGATTAACCGGTGATCTCGCGACGTCCGGCAGGCCGGACCACTCACCGGTGCGAAAGATGTCGCGACGGTTAACCCAGGAGTGGAGAGCGGTCGCTGTCGTTATGGCTGTCATGGCGCTGTCGCTCATTGGCCTGAATCTGACAACAGACTTCCGGGGTACAAACTATGCAGGACAGGACCTCCGGGATACCTCATTCCTGAACTCTGAAGTTGATCTAGTCGGCGCCGACTTTAGCGAAGCGCAGCTGCAGAACGCCGATTTCTCGGATCAGCTGCTTTTCGCGTCTGATTTCTCTAATGCCGACCTGAGCTATGCAGATTTGCGCCGAGCAGATATTACGGGCGCGGACTTTCGCGGGGCGAACTTGTCGAATGCTCGTCTTACCGATGCCTCTCTCGCAGGAGCTGTATTTGACGGAGCAGATCTCACCGACACGGACCTCACCGGAACTGACGTATCGCCGGAGGCTCTTGCACAAACCTATCGATGCCGAACAGTCATGCCCGATCAATCGCTCAACAGCGAGAGTTGCTGAACAAGTTCGGATCGATGAAGGTCACTGCGTCAGTTAGGGCTATGCCGTTCGGCTGTCTCCTCGAACCCGCTGAATAACCGTATGCTTGGTCGCTCTGTCCAAGATCGGGTACCCCCGCAGAACGCGCAGGCAGCTCAGACTCGCCATATCGTGCTTATGCCTGACGAACTGGGGATACTCCGGGAGCGGGTCATTCAGCTTATTGTCGACCATTCGTGGATCACGCGTCATGTCATCTCGCCAGTGGGTGAGGAAGTCGATTGCTTCGGGAGAGTTGCGAAAAGCGAACAAGTTTCCTGACGCGATGTCGGCCTGTCCTTCCGGTGATTCCGGTGCGATGCCATAGAAGTCAAGGACGAGCCTTTTGGAGTCGCTAGCCACCGTTCTCCTGCCCCCCGATTGACGATCGTTGCCCGACTCGGTAAACACCATCGGGTGATCACCCATGGCGTCCACCAAAGGTTGGTACGGGCCGATAAACCGTTGTCCCGCGTCGCAGTAAACGATCAGTTCGTCCGGTCGTGCCTTCTCGATCGCTTCCAGACAAACTTGCGGCTTCCAAATCCAGAAACCCGCCCCTCTGGTTCGCTCAAGCGCACGCTTGTTCTTCCTACGGAATTTTCTGGGTAGATCGGTGAATCCGAGCGGTAGTGCTTTGTCGAATCCCCCTTCGCTAAGGCCGGATTCAATATTTAGTTTCTGGGCATCAAGAAACTTGCCATGGGCGTAGTTCACGAGAATGGTCATGATGAAGGAAAGCCTCCCATATTCTGCTCAGGGAAGTTCGCGCCGGATACGTCCGCAGCCTTGAGCCGGCGAGGGGACTCGAACCCCTAACCACCTGTTTACAAGACAGGTGCGCTGCCAATTGCGCCACGCCGGCGACCTTTTGATTCTAGAGCGTCCATACAAACGATCTTCCACCGTGGTGAAAAAAACGAGCAAAGAGGTTCTCTGCGAGGTAGTTCGACGACTCAGATGACACTTACCGGTTGCGGAGCCGGTCTAGAGCGATGGCAGTTGCCGTCGCTGCGTTCAGCGATTCCGCGGAATCACTGATCGGAATCGTCGCGAGCAGATCACAGTTTTCTGCGACCAATCGAGAGATCCCGTCAGCCTCACTTCCGACTACTAGAGCCAAGGGCCTGTCGAGAATATCCGGATCTATGGCTGGCAACGGGTCCCCGCCCGCGGCACTCAAACCGACGACGAGAAAACCTGCCTTTTTTAGGGTTGAAATGGTGCGCGCGATGTTGGTCACCCGAGCAACTGGTAGGCGAGCCAACGCCCCCGCCGATGCGCGCCATGCAGCAGCTGTAACTCCGGCAGCTCTCCGATTCGGAAGTGCAATGCCCGAAGTCGCATATGCAGCCGAGCTTCGGGCGATTGCTCCCAGATTTCTTCCGTCTTGTAGGTGGTCCAGCACCACGACGATTGGCTGACGATCTTTCAGACCTGACGGGCGGTGATCGATAACGTCGTGCAGTTCCGCGTACTCAAACGTTGCGACCGTCAGTGCGATGCCTTGGTGAGGGAGTCCATCAGCGAGTCGATCCAGCTCTCGCTTATTCACAACGACAGTTGTAATTCCGGCTTCCTGTGCTGCGGCTCGCGCCCGAGTGATGCGTACGTCTTCACTCGCAGAATCGGCGATCGCCAACTCAATACCGGGGATACCACCAGCTAAGGCCTCATCGACAGCATTACGGCCAAGGATGACCTCACGCCTTGTGGTGCCTTCTCGGTCTGCAGATTTTTTGGCTCGCGCAGCCCTACGCGAAGCGGGATGCCCGGGACGGTCGCTCGCCTTGGGCGTCGGGCCCTTACCTGAAAGGCCTCGCTTGCGTTTCCCACCGGAACCACCCGTCTGCTTCTTCTTTGACTTGCGGACGGCGCCTTGTCGAGACGAGTTGCCAGCCACGCTAATCTCCTGACTCGTCGAAACTCCAAGTGGAGCCATCGGCGCTATCTTCAATAGCTAACCCACTCTTTGCCAAAACGGATCTGATCGCATCCGCAGTCTTAAAGTCACGCTCACTTCGAGCCGCCGCGCGTTCCGTAAGTAGATACTGAACAACCTGATCGAGAGCCTTCTCGGCTCGTGGATTATCGTCGTGCGACCAAGTCGGATCTAGCGGGTCCACTCCCAAAACCGTGCACATCACGCGCACCTGGCCGAGCAGTTTGCTGACATCCTCTTTACGTGCAAGGGCGTCATTACCTTGAGTTACCTGGTCGTGCAGGACTGCCAGCGCCGCTGGCACCCCTAGATCGTCGTCCATGGCTTGGGCGAATACATCGGGGACTTGGTAATCACTAGGGTTCACATCACCAGTCACAGCGGTAGCACGGCGTACGAATGATTCAATGCGACGAAATCCGGTAGCTGCTTCCTCAAGAGCCTTCGGAGAAAACTCCAACATAGATCGATAGTGGGCGGCTCCCATGTAGTAACGCAGTTCTATGGGCCGCGTGTGCTTCGTGAGTTCGCTGACGAGTAGCGAGTTTCCCAGAGACTTACTCATTTTCTCGCCAGCTGTCGTAACCCAGTTATTGTGCATCCAGTAGTTAGCGAAGCCATCCCCAGCGGCTTGTGATTGAGCAATCTCGTTCTCGTGATGCGGAAACACCAAATCAAGTCCGCCACCGTGAATATCGAATTGGCTGCCGCAATATTTTGCAGCCATAGCTGAACATTCCAAATGCCAACCCGGGCGTCCAGGACCCCATGGTGTAGCCCAGCTCGGTTCCCCAGGTCGAGCGCACTTCCACAGCGCGAAGTCTCGTGGATCGCGCTTTCCCGGTGTGGTTGTCTCCGCGCCTTGCATTTCCTCGACTCGTTGGCCGCTCAAGGCGCCGTAACTTGGCCAGGAACTTACGTCGAAGTAAACGTTCCCTTCTTCGGTTGCGTAAGCGTGGCCTGATTCGATGAGGCGTTCCATCAGATCGATCATTTCGGGGATGTGTCCGGTGGCTCGAGGTTCGTATGTGGGCGGTATGACTCC
>JAOZTQ010000046.1:2333-4712 GCA_029939085.1 Candidatus Nanopelagicales bacterium | reverse complement strand
CGCAGACTGCGCGTAGCTGTGTCGTGGATATGCAGCGTCACCCGACAAGGCTAGCGAGGTCCATGCGCTCGCGGGGCCTTAGGAGGCTCGAATAGCGACAAGAGCAGTTGCAATTGCAGCTAGGCCTTCACCTTTTCCGGTAAATCCCAGCCCGTCGGAGGTCGTGGCGCTGACGTGGACGTGACATCCGACGGATAAAGACATTGCTTCGCACGCCTCTTCACGGCGTGGGGCCAATTTGGGTCGATTCCCGATGATTTGGATGGAAATATTTTGTGGCGAATGTCCCGCGGCGCGAAGTTTGACTGCAGTCTCGCTCAGCAATCGAGTCCCGCTAGCTCCCGCCATATCAGGTTCATCAACGCCGAAAGTGGAGCCGAGATCGCCCATTCCGGCAGCGGAAAGCAGGGCATCACAAGCGGCATGTGCGGCGACGTCTCCGTCGCTGTGTCCTGCTAATCCAGGCTCGTCCGGCCAGCGCAAAGTCGCCAACATCATGGGGCGATTCGGGTCGAAGGCGTGGATGTCGGTTCCGATTCCGACGCGCAAGTCAGTGAACACGCCCAGACCTCCGTCGAACTATGGCCTCAGCCACGAGCAGATCCAGTGGTCGGGTGACCTTCATCGCTTCCTCGTCACCTGGTACAACGAGAACCGGGTGTCCAGCTTGCTCCACCAGTCCAGCATCATCAGTAGCCTCAAGGCTTGCGGTGGACAGCGCATTTCGTAGGACCTCGGCTGAAAAACCTTGTGGCGTTTGCGCGGCTCGTAACTCTGATCGATCAACGGTCCGCACTACTTGACCAGCCTCATCAACCTGTTTGACCGTATCCACGATTGGAACCACCGGGACCACAGCTGGTGCACCGTCTCCGACGGCGGCGGCAACTCGATCCACTACATCAACGGGCACCAATGGGCGGGCCGCATCATGAACCAAGATGGTGGTGCATGTACTTGGCAAGGCGGCTAGACCGAGTCGCACTGAATCCGTACGAGTGTCGCCGCCAGCAACTACGTCAATGCGGGCATCGATGCGTAGTGAACTCATCAGGGAAACAATAGAGGTGACCTGATCAGGCGGAGCGGCGATGACAATCTCAGTTACTTTGCGGCTGGCTGCCATAGCGCGTACCGCATGTTCCAGGAGGGTGGCGCCCGCAAGGGTGCGCAATGCCTTGGGCTGACCGCCCCCCATGCGCTCACCGCGACCCGCAGCCGGGATGATGCAACCTACTGTCATATCGACCTCCTTCTGGCGAAGGCCATGCGGCCATTCGAGGTCATGAGCACACTGGTTATTTCAACCTCTACATCGCTACCGACATGTTTTTCAGATTCCTCAACCACGACCATGGTGCCATCATCCAGGTAGCCCACACCTTGACCCGATTCTTTGCCCGGTCGAATTAAGTGCAGCGATAAAGATTCGCCAACGGTCACAGGTGGGCGTAGGGCGATCGACAAAGCGTGAAGGTTTTGAACTTCGACACCAGATACGGCAGCGACTTTGGCTAGTCCGGTATCCATCGTCAGCAGAGCGTAGCTGTGCTTGATTGCAAGTTGGACGAGTTTGCCGTCAACATCATTAATCTCGGGGACCTCATCGGGAATAACCGTTATCTCTATCCCCGGCGTGCGCCGCAAAACGTCGAGAGTTTCTAGACCACGCCTTCCTTTACTGCGCCGAGTTTCTTCCGATGTATCGGCCAACTGCTGGAGTTCATCAAGGACGGGTTGGCAGACGACCACACGTCCGAGAGCAAAACCGGCGCGGGCCACTTCAACTATGCGACCGTCGATAGCAACGGATGAGTCCAGCAGTCGAGCTGGGTTACGGGATCTTCTTGAGCTCTTGACTCCGGTCTTACTGCCGATGGCGGCTAGGACAGCTTCTCGTCTCCGTTGGGCCACCGTGAAGCCGAAGGCTCCGCCGAGAACAACTAGGAAAACAAATATGGATAGAGCGATGAGAGGTGAGACTACGAGGAAAACCGGCCACGTGATGAGCGCTACGAGAGCACTAGCGATGAGGGCGCCCACTGATCCCGAAACTAACTCTTCCGGAGTGATGCCTTCCAGTGCTCGATCACTACGGTCAAGAGCTTTCACCAAGTAGCGTGCCAAAGCACCGCCTAGTGAGTATCCGAGACCCGCGCCAACGATGACGCCAATCATGGGGGCGGTGAGAAAGCCCAACACCATGCCGTCAGAATCGTCGCTCAGTGCCCTCGCGATTTGTAGTCCTAGCGCGGCACCAAAAATGACCACGAGAATGCGCAAGGCTTCGACCACGAAACCGTTGGACTTTATTTGACGACTCACCAGGTCAGTGTGGGCCTTCGGAGGTCAGGATGCCAGTACCTCGTCAAGAAGGGC
>JAOZTQ010000046.1:0-2233 GCA_029939085.1 Candidatus Nanopelagicales bacterium | reverse complement strand
AGAACTTCAAAGACCTCGTCGAGACCTTCGGAGTTGACCACATCGCGCACGCCGACCAGATCCACATTATCTGCAGGAACTCGGACTATCAGGTCACCTTGTTGAACACGAAGAACGAGGATTTCGCGATCCTCCCCCTTGACGTTCTTGACCTCAATCGCATCGATCTGAGCAGCCCCGTGGTGGGGATAAACGACAGTGTCGCCGACTTTGAACGTCATGCGGATGAACCCCTTTCCGGACTTCAAGAATATCACGGTAGCGAGCCTCGTTAACCGCCGAATAGATCAGGTGCATTAAGCGCGATCCGATGAGCGAGTGCCAAGCGTCGCAACTTGAGTGACCTGACACATCAGAAACAACAACAAACGAACGCAATGTGGCGTCGTGTAGTGCAAGATCTTCGCGTTGGCTAGGCTGTGGTTCGTCGACTAAGAGGAGGCGACTGTGAAGCGCTCCGTTATGTTTCTTGCGGGTGTAGTTCTCATGATGCCGGTACTTGCTGGATGCTACGCCGGACAAGATGCAGAGACCAAGATTCAAACTCGATCTGGCAATGGCGTCAACACCGAGATTGAGGGCATGCTCATCGACAACGCCACCATTGTGGCCGGAAACAAAGGCTCGAATGCGGCGGCCTTTCTTGGGACTTTTTACAACCCGACATACGAACCTGACGAATTGTTGAGCATTACTGCCGCAGACGGCACGGTTGCACTTACCCCCGAACCGGTGGATCTACCCGCGCTAGGTGCGGTGACGCTGAAATCCGGTACCGAAAATCAAGCAGAATTTACCGAGTTCCAAGCCAATGCTGGGGAATATGTGGACGTGACCTTCACATTTAAGTCAGCTGCGCGCGCTGAGATTCCGATCCTCGTTGTTGCCCCGTACGGCGAGTACCTGGATGCCGCTCCGGAAGGAACTGAAGAAGAGGTCAAGGAAGTAGTTGTCGTCGAGGAGGGCGGCGAAGGGGCCGAAGCCGGTTCGTCGACTGAGTCGAACACTGAATAGCAACTCCTATTGCGGGTTGCTATCAAACTTGTAACCCAGCCCCCTGATTGTCACCAGGTATTGCGGGTGAGCCGGATCCTTTTCGATCTTGGATCGTAAGCGCTTGACGTGGACGTCTAAAGTCTTGGTGTCACCCACGTAATCAGACCCCCAGACCCGTTCGATGAGTTGCGCTCGGGTCAAGACCCGCCCAGCATTGCGTGTCAACAGAGCTAAGAGGTCGAACTCCTTGAGCGGAAGTGAGGCTGGTGTATCGCCGATTGTTACCTCATGGCGCTCGACGTCGATACGTACCGGACCGGCGGAAATGATGGTGTCATCCGCAGCGGCCTCTTGGACGGTGCCGCGACGCAGCACCGCTTTAATTCGCGCAGTCAGTTCTCTGGTAGAAAATGGTTTCGTCACGTAGTCATCGGCGCCCAGTTCCAAGCCCACAACCTTGTCGATCTCACTGTCCTTAGCAGTCAGCATGATGATGGGAACATTCGAGGTTTGCCGGATTTGACGACAAACATCAGTTCCCGACATTCCGGGCAGCATCAAATCCAGCAGAATCAGTTCAATGTTTTCCTGCTCGTACGCATTCACGGCAGCAACTCCGTCAGCTGCAGCAATGACTTCGTAGCCTTCTTTCCGCAACATAAAACTTACGGCATCTCGGATGGAGTCTTCATCCTCGACGACTAGGACTCGTGTCACGGTATCTCCTTTGTCACGGCAGTATCGTCTGCGTCCTCAGCAGCCGCCGGCTGGTAGCGAGGTAACTGCAGGGTAAACGTTGAACCTTCGCCCGGAGCCGACCACACCTGCACATCACCACCATGGTTTCGGCAAACATTTCGAACGATAGAGAGGCCGAGACCAGTGCCACCTGTGATTCGTGAGCGGGCCGCATCCACTCGGTAAAAGCGCTCAAAGATGCGGTCAAGCTCAGTCTCTGGAATTCCGATTCCTTGGTCCCGCACCGCGACTTCAACCAAGTCTCCCTTCGACCTCACCGAGATGGCGACCTGGGTATGTGGTGAGCTATAGGCGATCGCATTGGCCAAGACATTGCGCATAGCGGTATTGATTTGCTCTCTCTCGCCGAACACATCGGAGTCCGGCGCAGCGTCGATTGCTAGCGTTATGTTCTTGGCATCGGCGGCCCCTCGAACAAACTCAACGGCTGAATCGGCGATCTCGGCCACTGGGACTACCTGTGCATTTTCAAGGGGGT
>JAOZTQ010000045.1:7686-8791 GCA_029939085.1 Candidatus Nanopelagicales bacterium | reverse complement strand
TGGTGCGGAAGTTACTTGATCGCCACGACGGTGAGCAAACCCTCATCATTGGTCAGTATCTGGATCAACTCGAAGAGCTAGCAAGCGAACTGGACGTTCCACTCGTTACCGGGAAGACGCCGGTCAAAGAGCGGGAACGATTGTTCGCAGCTTTTCGCGAGGGGGAGATCCATGTGCTTGTCGTCTCCAAGGTGGCAAACTTTTCGGTCGACTTACCGGAGGCCACGGTGGCTATCCAGATCTCAGGCACATTCGGGTCGCGCCAAGAAGAAGCGCAACGACTCGGTCGGGTACTTCGACCCAAGTCCGACGGTAGAACAGCTCATTTCTACACGATCGTCACCCGCGAAACTGTCGACGCGGACTTTGCAGCCAAACGTCAGCGATTCCTGGCGGAACAGGGCTATGCCTATTCCATTGTTGACGCTGACGATCTATTGCTGGGCTAGATCAGACCATTACAGGGCAGCCGTTGATTGACTCGTGACCTAGCGGGTGATTTCACCAATCTTGATGCGGATATCGAATAGGTAAATCAAGGCCACCACGATTCCGGCAATGTTGAGTAGGAAGATCGGATCCCAGAAGGCCAACTGGACCAGGGCCGCTATACCGGTCAAGATCACCCACAAAAGTTTTGATTGTCTTCCCACCGCGGGAAAAGCCTGCTGCGGACGAATGAGGCAATCGATAAATGCCCACAGCTTTAGTCCGGCGAAGATGACGAAGAGCGAGATTTCAATAAGTCCTTGCAAACCGGAAAACAGCACGAGGCCCTCCAACCTTTACCCCTCCAGCCTACCCGCACTCGTGGCGCAGACATGAATGGAGAAACGCGACTGCCCGCGATCCCAGTCGGTTAACCGGATCGCGGGCAGACTTACTGAACTTAGATGCCTACGGCCTCGCGGACCAGCACTACTGACTTCGTCAGTGACTCACGAAGATCAACCACAATGTCCTGCGCCTTAGTTGGCGCTGTCATGACGGCGTCCTGAATATCGTCCAATACACGGACAACGGTGAGCCGGACGTCATCCCGATTGGGGATTGTGACCTGCGGCAACTCGATAGTGGGCAGTTCTAGATTTTCTAGATCAATGGT
>JAOZTQ010000045.1:5664-7586 GCA_029939085.1 Candidatus Nanopelagicales bacterium | reverse complement strand
AATCCCCGGCTCCGATATAACCCCAACCGCGGACTCTCTATTGTGCGTCACGATCCCCCTCATCCCCAAATCCGAAAGTGAAGCCCGAGATAGACCGTCTATGGTCTGGGCACCGCAGCCGCACCGCTGCCCGTAAACGCGGCGATCTAGGATTCGGAACAGCTGCCGGGCGTGCAGGAAAATACGGAACCCCTTGCGCCCGCGCCGGTTCTCCCCCATTGTGCAAGTAGAAGGTGCCTATCGATCGCTCCTTCGCGGTACCGGAAATGCCGGAATGACTCGTGGTGACGGGAGGAACTCGATGCCCGAACGTCACCAGCAGCGAGCCCCTTGGCTCGAGCAGGCTTTCGACCTCGCCACTCAAGAGGCAACCGGCCAACTAGTCATAATCAGTCCGAACGGTGATCACAGTTGGTTGTGGCTTCGCGATGGTCAGTTGACCGGTGTTTCAGCTCCAGCCCGGCGTCCGCTCCTGGCCCAACGTCTAATGTCTTTTGGCGTTCTAGATTCCAGAACAACCGCGAAAGCACTGGCGAGCGCTAGAGAACACCCGGGACTCCGACTCATCGATGTCGTCATGGCTGAAAACCTCGCACCGGAGACTTTCTTACTGGACTACCTGCTGGCTTCTGCCGCGGAGCAAATGCGTCAGATACAAGATTCCGGCGTCAGGGAAAGCCGCTTTCATCCCGGCCGGACCCAGCGACTGAGTCCGCTGCTGCTTGATCTTCACGAGGTAGTTGCGGCAGCGCAATCAAGTGAACAACGTATACAACCTGAGATCGCTGACCTAGCGGTCTCAGCCTTACCTGACGCTATCCCCACATCAAAGATTCATGAGTCACTGATCTCCGCCAGCGATGGACATCGAACGCCGATACAGCTGGCTGATTTTCTGGGGCTGACGATCCAGGAGATTTCATCTTCGCTAACCCAACTTGTCGCTGACGGCAGCGTTGAGCTGGTTTCAGTCGAGAATGTAAATCTGACCGCAGCTGACGAAGTGCTGCCAGCGCCTTTTCCACGAGAAGACAATCAAGTGGACGAGCCGCCCGCCTCGACCACTGAGATTTCCGATCTGCCGCCGCCAACTGCCCCAACCGAAACACCGACTGAAGTTGAGTTACCTGCCTATCAGCGGATAAGCGGAGCATTCACTCCCGCCAAAATGGAACGTGAGACCTCAACCACCTCACAACGAAGTGGCAGTGCACCGGCACCGGTACCCGAGCTCCAGCAGATGGCTTCTGAGTTAGCACCGTCCTTACCCGAAGGTGCTGATCTGCCCGAACATGAAGAAGTGCCGCAACACAAGATTGTGGGCGACCCGCTGGACCATAAAGATGCTGCCTCGCTGCTCACGAGCCTCTCGCACGGACAACCCGAGGAAAAGGTGTCAGAGCCGGCACCGGTAGATGCTCCACCCCCGGCCATGACCCCTCCACCAGTACAGGTCGCCCGTCCCCCCGCGGGAGTCGAACCAGCGATGCGTCCCGACCTCTTGGGTGAGTTGCACTCAGTGCAAGATCCCAACGATTCCGGCACCCCAACCGAATCAGCCACTCAACCTGCTGCTCCACAACAGCCGAAGCCAGCACCGAAGCGTCGGCGGTTTGGCCGTTAAGTAGCGTTCATTGCACAACAGGCTCTTGGCGCGCTGCGATCCCAGCAACCTGCAGCTCCGCATCCGGATCAATCCGACGTTTCACGGTCGCCAGCGCCACCGGACCTAACTCGTGGTGAAGCGCCGAGCTGCCTACCCAGCCGACATCCTTGTCTGCCAAAGTAACTCGCGCGCCAACTTCAGGGAGTCGCTCCGCTGAACCGTCTAGGTGGAGCAAAACTAGACGACGCGGCGGTCTGCCCATATTGTGCGTGCGCGCCACAGCCTCTTGCCCTCGATAACACCCTTTAGCCAAGTG
>JAOZTQ010000045.1:0-5564 GCA_029939085.1 Candidatus Nanopelagicales bacterium | reverse complement strand
AGCCAGGTGGTCTCGCCATCGTCAACCAGATGCAACTCGTGCTCAACGTGGCCTTGGGGATCCAGCAGCAGTGTTATCCGGGGATCATCGGGTGCTAGCTCCAAAAGTAGTGCGGTCGAAAGATCATTGAGCCAACTCAATCGATCCGGCCCACTAATGGTGACGACTCCCCGATTTGATAAATCCACATAGGCGCTGCCGTCGAGCAGATAGCGTTGTTCGCGCAGCGGATCTCCAAAGTGCCAAGGCACCCCTTGATCGAGTGAATCGTCTGGTGGCAACACCGCTTCATTCATGACTCCAGTATCAGCGGGAATATGCCAGTTGGGCAACGTCACGTGTTTGTACTGCACTTTGGGCAGAAACCGTAGACAGCGGAATGACCCGGTCGAATCTGAAATCCGGTATCTGTTGCAACACGTTCCGCAAATGCGGCAGCAGTTTCCGGTTGGACACTAGTTACCTCGCCGCAGGTAAGACAGGACAAATGGATGTGGTTCGGCTCCGCTGCCAGATGATAGACGGGAGCCTTGGCATCAATATGCGCATGCGTGACGAGTCCCACCTCTTGTAAAACTGCCAGATTTCGATAGACGGTAGAAAGGTTGAGGGAGGGTTCCGCTTCACCCATAGCCTCATAAATGGATTCAGCCGTCGGATGTCTTATAGCCGACACCATCCGCAGAATCGCCAACCGCTGTGGCGTAACCCGGTGGCCGTGGGATCGCAGCGCTGCTTCCCACTCGGATTCGGCCATAATCAGACCTCTGGCTCCGCCCGCTGCAACCGAGCCGCAAGATGATTTTGAAGCGGTTGATCCATGGCTGCCATATCAAAAGTCCACAGCAGGTCATCATCTACGAGCCCGTAAAGCCGGTGACCTGCGGTGTACTCCTTGGCATCGGATGTGCGGGCCACAATGTCGGTGCGCAACTCGATTTTTGCTCCGAGAATCCGGTCCTGCTCCATCGCGGTGACCTGGATTTGGCCTTCCCATACTTCCGAGTAGCCCATGGGGTGGGTTAGCAACAGTTCCACTCCCTGTTCCGGGCGCGCCTTGAGGAACCCGGATTCGGTTGCAGTGGCCTTTACGCGGTTTCCATCATCATCGAGTTCCCAAGAACGGGACCAGTAGGTGATGAAAGGACGACCATCACAACTGAACTGAACTTCTTGCCCAAACCGAAAGTCGTCAATGGTCGGGTATTGACCGGTGCCGACGCCGATCCAACGCCCGAGTAGCCAGGACAGTGACAGAAGTTCTTCGGGCACATCCATTGGTCAGCGCTGACCTTTAAAAAGTTGCACAATGACGTAAATCGAAAACCACACGATTGCCAGTGAGCAGATGACCAAGAGGCTTTCAAAGAATAAGATCACACCGCAAGGATACCTGGCTCGCTAGAGTCGTGCTGTGACCAGATCCCTTGTAGTGAAAGCAACCGCTGGCGCCGATGATCCTGAGCGTTGCTCCCAGGCCTTTACCGTTGCGGCCGCAGCCGTTGCAGCCGGAGTACCAGTCTCAATGTGGCTCACGGGCGAAGCCGCGTGGTTGGCAGTCTCGGGTAGAGCTGAATCATTTTCACTACCCCACGCCACCCCGTTAGTAGAACTCATTCCATTGATTTTGGCGTCGGGCAGTTTGGTTGTTTGTCAGCAATGCGCCGCCCGACGAGATTTGGAACTAGCTGATCTGATCCCTGGTGTTGGGATTTCAGGTGCGACTGCTTTCGTCGCTGAGGTGACTGCACCAGACACACAAGCTTTGGTGTACTAACCCACTCGCGCGCTGAGCAAAGCGAAAGATCAGCCGCTAGATTTACGAGAACCGACAGCAATCTCACATACCCAACGCCAGGAGGTTTGCATGTCTACTGACGACGCAAGTAAAGAAGCCAACAAGGTTGACAGTGTTCACTGGAAAAATGATCCCGATGATCACGACTATCCTGCGGCGGCAAACTACCTCGCACTTCTCGCGACTCCAGATGAAGCTAACGCTTTAGCAGATCGGCTGAAAACTGCACCCATAGTGACCTTTAAGGCCAAGGATATTTTGCGTGCCGCTCGACTTGAGCGACTCACTGGTGATGATCCACATGTTCAAATCGATCTGAACAAAGCAGCCAACGGCATCGACTGGTCACCCGTGCTGTTAGTGCGCGGCGACATCCGACAGGATTTACCCACCACGATTGCCGATGGCTACCACCGAGTGTGCGCCAGTTATCTGTTGAATGAGAATACGGATATCCCTGCTCGGATTATCGACTTGAATACCTGACTGCTACGGACCTGATCTGTGATCCTCGATGAACGCGCCCGAAAATAATCAGCCAGCAGAAAGTGCAAATTTCCTCGACGAGTTGACCAAAGAGGCACAGGCTCGGATTCAAGATTTCGCCGACCCACATCAGGAATGGCGGAGATTATGTTCGGAGTTCGTCGGTACCTTTTTTCTAGTTCTGGTCGCTGCTGGAGCGGCCATGGTGGGCAAACTCTATCCAGGGACCGTCCCGCAAGCGGCAGCAGTAATCGCACCGGGTGCCATGGTTATGGCGATCATCATGTTCATGGGCAAAGTCTCCGGAGCTCACTTGAATCCGGCGGTCAGCTGCGGTTTCGCGCTACGCGGTGACTTCCCTTGGCGTCGAGTTCCGGGCTACATCGTTACCCAGTTGCTGGGGGCCACTGTAGCTGCGTTGTTCTTGCAGTGGCTCGTCACAATCAGCGCCAAGAACGGCGGTTCCTACCCCGGTGAGAGAACCACAGATTTCGCCGCGCTTGCCACCGAAGCAATTCTTACTTTTGGGCTGGTAAGCGTCATTTTGGGCACCGCATCCGGAGCCCAAAGCATCGGAATCATCGCTGCGATTGGCGTCGGCTCCTACATCGCACTGGCTGGTCTTTGGGCCGCCTCACTATCAGGGGCTTCAATGAATCCAGCCCGCACCTTCGGTCCTAACTTTGTCGGTGGTGACCTCAGCACCTACTGGATTTACGCAATCGGCCCACTCATTGGTTCAGTCGCAGCCGTTGGTTTTGCCATGATTTTGCGCGGCCGCGGTGGCGGAAGAGATGGATCACTGGCTGCGCAAGGTGACATTGACCCAGACATCGCCGACCCGCAGCTTGCCTGAGCTCGCCTAGGTTCGAGCGCGGATACGCGCTCCTAGCAAATACATCTCGCAACCCAGGCAGTAGTTAAACACTGCGTTCAGTAACGCAGCTGCTAAGGCAAACCCGATTGCAATCTGGGCGATCCAGAGGATTCCGAAAAAGAAGCCTAGGAGCGCCACGACCATGAACAAAAATCCAACCAGCTGTGAGAAGCGAGGTGGCGCCTGATCCTCTAACTCCGCCGGGGGGCCCAATCGGGGGGCAACGACGCTTCGGAAAATCCGACCATACAAGTGGGCATCAAGTCCGCGGAAGGTCGCGAAACCGAAAACTAGGGTCTGAAATACAACCAAAACGACTGCGACAGTCTGAGATCCTGAGCTGCTACTGGGAACCGCCAATAACGCGGCTGCCAGAACCACCGAAGTGATGGCTGCGCTGAACCGCGGTCCCCTGGGATCAATACCATCCCGACCAAAGCTCTCGGCGTTGAGTCGCTGATGCTCTTCGGCGGCATCTCTCGGCGCTTCCATTATTTTGTCCTTTCCAAAGACCTAGGGTCACACTACGTCCGCGAGCGCGGCAACAACCTCTGATTTACGCGGTAAACCAACGGCTCGCTTCTTGATGTTGCCAGCTGAATCCAGCAGAAAAATCGTGGGAGTTCGGCGGATGTGGAGAGTCTGAACGAGATCCAGGTGACCTTCCGCATCAAGTTCCACAAAGGTCACGCCCGGCAGATCATCGGCCAGGTTCGCGAGCAGCAAACGTGCGGAACGACATGGCTGACAAAAGGCCGACGAGAATTGCACCAATGTGGCCTGCGAACCAAGCAAGATACCCAAAGTTTGAGCATCGAACTGTTGTTGCCCTTCAGGGGCCCCTGGCGTTGAATGAACCGACAGCAAGGAGTCCATCACCTCGGATTCAGTGGAATCCTCGCGCAAACGTCCATCACTCCACTTCCGCCACAATCCAAAACCAACCGCGATAAGAACAACACCAACGAGGAGCCACAGTGAGTTCATGGTCACTCCTCAACATTCGATTCATCAAAATTCTTACTAGGACGATGCCCGACCGAACTGACATCTGACTCGTATTGTTCACGACAACCGATTCCCAGACAAAATACTTCCCTAAAGACCGTTATTCATTAAAGTGATGAGCATGCTGTTGCAGCTCTTGCGGCAGCGCGATCCAAATCTCATCGCGCTGCGACGTGCTATCCGAGTAGCCGTTGCAGTCCCGATCACGATAGTGATTTCGGAACAAATACCCGCGGTTGAGGAAACGGATCTCTTTGGTGTTTTTGCCTGTTTAGCGCTCTTACTTTTCGGAAACTTCGCTGGACCGTGGAAAAAGCGGGGTGCCGCCTACAGCTTGACCGTGATCTTTGGACTCGCGATTCTTGCCGTATGTGTCCCGGCCAGCCAAACTCTTTGGCCAGCTATTGGCCTCATGGCAGTGATCGGCCTCATCGTTTCGATGCTTGCCATGTTGCGGGGATATCTGGCAGCAGCTCAAAATGTCCTGCTACTTGCTGCGGTCTTAGCGCTTACCTCAGCAGATTCTCAGTTGCTGGCCGAAACCCTACTTGCCTGGCTCATCGGTGGTTCGGTAGCCACGGTCGCGGCCTTACTGCTCTTGCCCTCGTATCCATATCGGGAAATCAATCAGCAACTAGCGAAATGCTATCGCGAGTTCGCAGAGATGCTTCGGAGCCGATGGATCCAGAACGATGGTCGTGAAGGACCAGCGGAGAAGGCAGCGGTACAAAAATCTCTCACGGCCCTGGACGAGGTTCGACGAAACTACGAGGGGAATCTGCAACGCCCGTCTGGTCTAGCTTCACCAGATGCGTATCTCGGTGGACGAGTTCGGTGTGCTGAACGAATTGCAGAACATGAAGGCTGGCAAAATCGGACGCCCTCGGATGCACCACCGGAACCTGCACTTATCAGCGCAAACCAAAATCTGGCAAGCGTTAGTGCAACCCAGCTGGATTCCATTGCCAATCTGATTGACGGCAACTCATCGAGCGTTGATCCCAAGAGCACTCAGGCTTTGCTCGAGAGCCGTCGGGAGCATCTAGATCAAGTAAATACCTGGGTGACTGATCGACGTGATGAGCTAGAACCGCGACAACTTATTGCGCACCTTGACGACTGCTCACCATTACGACTTATCTCAGTTCACGCGGAGATAGCAGGTTTCGGATCTACGTCACATGTAGACGATCCCATTCTCGATCCGGTAGCCAGACAAGACCAACCTCCTTGGTATCGCAGATTGCAAATGCAGCTCTCGCTGGACTCTCCCTGGCTCCGACTGGCTATTCGCACCGCAACTGCCCTGGCCGCTAGCGTCGCAGTGGCGAACTCGTTGGCTCCACAGCATAGTTTTTGGATCGTTTTGGGGACTCTCGTGGGACTTCGATTCGA
>JAOZTQ010000044.1 GCA_029939085.1 Candidatus Nanopelagicales bacterium | reverse complement strand
ACCCATATCGTCTGGCAGTACGTTCTTGGTCTCAGCTGTATCAAAACTCTGCACTTCAATGCTGCTCATGTTGCTCCCTCACTCGGCGACCACGAGAACACAACTAAGTGGCACTCGGCCCACGCAGTCTCATTCTTTGCGTGATCTTGATGGCTTTGAGTTTCCCAGAAGATTTCGTACGGTTGCTTGTTCGCGGCCGCAGGTCACTCCGTCGGCGCAAAGATGGCCGACATGTCAGATACACCCCAATGCCCAGCGATCTTCCCGTCCTGCCACTGCAGGATATCGGTAAAGGGGATGCGCACCGAGTTACCGTTACCGGGCATTCCCATGAACTCTCCGGTGTGTGTGCCAACAAAGGTTCCGTAGGCCACAACCTTGTCATCTTCTTCAATCATGAGGTCAACTTCAGCATGAATATCCGGCATCGCTTGACGCATCATGCGGAACATCATTTTTGGCACCTCTCGACCCGTCGCTTCCAGACCAGGAATTTCTTCGTGCTCCACGAAATCCTCCGTGAAATATGTTTCGACCAGAGTGTCGATATCTCCCGACTGAGACATTTCGCCATAGAGCTTTTCGGTTAATGCTTTTTTGTCAGACATAGTGTTTCCCTCACGTAGTGTTTCCCTCATGAACGTCTTGTTCGCACGTCGACGATCTTCCTGAACTCTTGGGTCGGAAATTCGCGTCAACGATGTGAACTTGCGTAATTAATGAATCAAACCAAGTAACTTTTTGCAGCGCCGAAGGTCTCATCGATCCAAACGGACTACTGAGTGCATCGAAAACGCATTAAACAACGGACACATCAGAACTAGGATTGACCCAGCTCGGCGAGGCTGCTTCAGCGTCGGACTATTCCCCCCCAGAAAAATATAGTCACTGTCCATGATCGAGAGCCCAAGGATGCAAGTAGTCAGGCTCGCTAATGCCGGTTCGCCGCATAGCGATACCGGTCAACATTTCTCGGGCGGCTCGATTGGCAACTAACGGCGTTACGTAGGTGGGGTCCACCAGTGGATTCAACTCAACTAGCTCGATTCCTACGAGGTTGTGTTCAGCCCCGAGCCGCCGCAACAGTGGGAACAATTCTCGGGGAGTCAAGCCATTTGGCTCTGGAGTTCCGGTTCCGGGCGCATAAGCCGGATCAAGTACATCGATGTCGAGTGAGACGAAAAGATAGTCGGTCCCATCGGCTGCTTCTTCCAAGGCTCTGGTCATGACCCTTTCCCAGCCATAACGCTCCACTTCAGCCATGAAGTGGTACCGGAAACCTTGATCACGCATCCAGGCCAAGTCATCGTCGCCTGGCGCGTAACCGCGCAAACCAACCTGTACAAAGTTTTTCCCCGAAACGTGTCCCTGTTCAATCAGTCTGCGCACCGGGGTTCCATGTGAGATTGCATGGCCTAAATAGGCGCTGCCGGCATCGTAGTGGGCGTCGAAATGTACGACTCCGATTTTTCCCTTGCCATAGATATCAGCCAATGCCGCAACATCTGGGTACATCAAGGAGTGATCTCCCCCAACAATGAACGGCATAGTTCCGGTCTCGGCTATTTCACGCACCAGGGCCCGAACCGGCTCAACTGACCTATACGTACTGTCCGGATCTACAGGCGCATCACCGTAGTCACAGATGACTAGTTCGCTCAAAGCGTCGACCCGCGTGTGCTGGTGGGTTAAGCCGCTTTGCACAGTGGGCAAATAGGTATCGTGTGCCCGTAGCGCACGAGGTCCGTACCCGGCCCCACGCATACCACTAGACATATCCATCCCAGCACCAAGCATTGCGACATCCACGTTTGCCGCTGAAAGATCAGCAGCGGTCATAGCAACTGGCCGTTGTAGGAACGTCGCAATTCCGTGCGGCGCCATACCAATGGGATATCGATTGAGGTGAATGAGACCCGGCGGCCGATCACCCTGCAGGTTCGGAATGGGCTCCCGCCAGGCCGACAAGGTGGGATCCGACGGGTTTAGATGCGGAAATTCCGGTGTGGGTTCGGGATCTGAGTCTGCCATCTTGCCACTTTGCCGCGATCCGACTCCAGGTTGCCCGCTCAGTTGAGTAAGTGCGAACGAATGGCGGAATCGTGAAACCGCCGCTCGCGGCACGTCATCAACGTAGTAAACGTGCAGTATCTATCGGATGACGAACTTTGAGGCCTTGTCCCTCACCCCACCTACCCGTGGCACACTAATCCTCGGTGCTGATCAATTCATGACGCAGGTTATGAGCAGCGTTATGAGCACAGTTGTGAGCACGCACCATGCGCCCGTAGCTCAATGGATAGAGCAACCGGTTTCTACCCGGTAGGTTGGGGGTTCGAATCCCTCCGGGCGTGCATTTACTTCAGCGCAGGACCGTCTTGCGGCTGCGTTAGGTCGTTGATTTCTTTCGTGACAACGCGTCCACACTGGCCGCAACAAGTAGCACCAACCCCGTGACGATGAACTGAATGCCCGCCTGACTCGTGATGAGTGGCAAGCCGTTGGCGATCACACCCACCACCAAACCACCGAGTACCGCATCGCTAATTTTCCCTCGTCCGCCAAAGAGGCTCGTTCCACCGATTACCGCTGCTCCAACTGCAAAGAGCAGCGTCGTTGAACCACCAGTCGTAGGTGAAATCGAGTTATCTCGGGACGCAAAGAGGATTCCGGCGACTGCAGCCAACGTCGAACAGATCATGAAGCATGCAATCTTGATTCGGCTGACGCTGATTCCCGCGCGTCGGGCAGCCTCGGCGTTACCACCGACAGCATAAATATGACGACCGAAACCGGTGCGAGCCAAAACGAACGTTAATCCGATGAGCAAAATCAAAATAAGCGGGATGATGTAGGGCACGCCTTGGATGCTCGTGATGTCGGGACGACGAGAGCGTTCCTGATTGAGGAGAAATGTTCCTATGCCACCCAAGACCGCGAGGGTGGCCACTTTAAATATCCACACCGATACAGCTTCATGGGTAAGATTTTCCGCGATTCGGCGACGCAGCCGTAGACCGGAAAATAAGGCGTAACCAACCAGCACCACGAGAAAGAGGATCCAACCGGCGATCGGCGTTAGATTGCGATTCTGGACGGCGATCACAAACTCATCTTCGATTCCGATTGTTCCCCCCTCACCGATGATGAGGAGCATGAGACCTTGCAGTGCCAGGAACATCGCCAAAGTCACGACGAAGGATGGAATGCCAAGCCGAGCCACAAGAAGTCCAATAAACAGACCGATGGCTAGACCAGTGCCCAGGCATGCGATGAGCGACAGAATTAGCGGCCACCCATTTTGAGTGAGGGTGACGCCCAGGATGGCCGCGGACGTTCCCGCAGCGAAGCCTGCCGATAGGTCAATTTCACCAAGCAGCAGCACGAATACAAGGCCCATCGCTAACACGATGATCATTGCCGCTTGTGACATTAGGTTGGCGAAGTTGAAAGCGGAAAAGAACGTTTGTCCTTCGAGGACGGTGAACAGCACTACCAGAACAACCAGGCCCAGAACCGCTGGCAGTGAACCTAGGTTGCCGCCACGGATACGGTCGACATAATCGGAAAAGGCGCCACGAAGCCCGCCTGAAGTGGTGGAGGCTGCTGTGTCTTGCGTACTCATGCAGCCCCCTCTCCATTCTTGGGTTGTATTCCAAGTTCACCACTACGGCCTGCAGTAATGAGTTCGACGACCTCACCGTGGCTGACATCACTAGCCTCAACTTGAGCAGCCATCTGGCCGAGATAGAGAGCGGCGATATTGTCCGCCACTTCCATGACGTCAACCATGTTGTGCGAAAT
Source organism: Candidatus Nanopelagicales bacterium (assembly GCA_029939085.1). Classification (GTDB taxonomy): domain Bacteria; phylum Actinomycetota; class Actinomycetes; order S36-B12. The sequence goes on along the minus strand of JAOZTQ010000044.1, from coordinate 5,038 downwards.
GAGAATGACGGCCAGACCTGCATCCGCAAGTCGCCGCACGAGACTGAGCACTTGAGCTGTTTGAGCTACGCCCAGCGCAGCCGTCGGCTCATCCAGAATCACCAGTTTGCTATTCCACAAGACTGCCCGGGCGATGGCCACGGTCTGTCGCTGTCCACCGGAAAGACTTGATACTTGCTGTCGGACGGACTTGAGGGTTCGGACACTAAGACCATCCAGAGTTTCCCGAGCTCGCCGTTCCATGTCGTCCTCATTGAGAATCAAGCCGCGTTTTTCCTCACGGCCGAGGAACATGTTGTGAACAACGTCGAGGTTGTCACATAGGGCGAGGTCTTGATAGACCACTTCAATCCCCAAATCATTGGCCGCTCGCGGATCAGAGATCTGAACCGACTCACCCTCAAACACGTAATCACCGCCATCGAAGGGGTAGATGCCAGCAATGCCCTTGATCAGGGTCGATTTGCCAGCACCGTTATCACCCACGAGCGCAGTAACTTTGCCCGAATAGACATTGAGGTCCACTCCCCGAAGGACCTCAACTGCTCCGAACGATTTTCTAATGCCTCTCAACGAGAGAAGCGGATTCGCTTTTGATTCTTGCGGCATATGTTTCTCGTATCCGTCGGGCTGCTAGTGACGGGAGTGGTGGGGTGATTGGTTAACCACCCCACCACTCCTTACAGGATCAGGAGACCCCGTACTTTTCACATGCCTCTTTCAGCTTCTCGTCAGTGCAAAGTTTGTCTGCACTCGTGAAGCCGTCGGCGACGACATCTTTTACATTGTCCGGGAAGATAGCCTGTGGCTCGAGCAGAACCGCGGAGACCTGCTCACCCGTCTCGCTGTCTTCAACTGAACCGTTCACATCAGCAGGCTCTTCACCCTTCGCCAACGCGGCCGCGAGCGAAGCAGCAGCTTCAGCTTCTTTCTTAATGGCCTTGTACACCGTCATGCACTGTGTGCCCATCAAGACTCGCTGTAGACCTTCGTCCGTAGCATCCTGACCCGTTACCGGAATCTTGCCGGCCACCCCGTTCTTATCCAGAACAGCAATCGTTGCGCCGCCTAGACCGTCATTTGCAGCCGCGACTCCAATAAATTCGCCATCGGCCTTGGTGTACATCTGCTCGAAGATGGTGCCAGCCTTGGTGTTGTCCCAGTCGGGTACAGCTTGATCAGCCGAGATCGTGTAACCGGCATCCTTGATAACACCCTCGTAACCCTGCTTGAACAAAGTCGCGTTGTTATCAGTCGGGGATCCGTTAAGGAGTGCAACCGGGCCATCATTGTTGCCGGCGTCCTGCATGCACTTCACGAGACCCTCACCGATCTTCTCGCCAACCTTTACGTTGTCGAATGACACGTAGTAGGAAGCTTCACCACCGAGGGTGAGCCGATCGTAATCAATAGTCGGGATACCCTGCGCAGCTGCTTTCTTAGTGCACGCGGCACCAGACTTGCTATCAAGGTTCACAATGAGCAGCACCGAGACCGCATCATTAATCATCTGATCGCATAGCGTCGCAAACTTGGCTTTGTCGCCACCTGCGTTCTGGATGTCTACATCTACGCCTTGGGCGGCAAATGCTTCTTCTAGTAGTGGCCTGTCATTGGTTTCCCAACGATCAGACGTTGCACTGTCCGGCAGAATGACACCTGCCGTGCCAACCGTTTCTGTCGAATCCGGCGCAGCACTGCTGTCGCTGCTGGAGTCGTCAGAGCTGGAACACCCGACAACCAGTAGTGCGGCGGCAGACAACCCCACCAGCACTCCTAATCTTTTCGATCGCATTATCGATACCTTTCTTAGCGGCCAATGTGATTTGGATCACTGGCCTATCCCGACGCAATGTAACGATGTGCATTCGAGAGCGCACTCCGACCTGGCCAAAAATAACCAACTGGTTAGTTTTGTTGCTGAATTGATACCCGATTGGCTCAGTCAAGCCAGTACCAAGGGGTGATGTCGCGACCCGCCGAACATCTAACGCTAGGCAGGCAATTCCGGCTGCTAGGTTCGAAAAGTCACAGCGTCCGTAATGAGCTAGTACTGGAGGATTCCCGTGGATGAAAAGGGCTTTAGATTCTGGTTGCGGCTTCGTTCGCGCGACCTGATCGTCGGACTATTTGCATACTTGCTCACGACGGTTCTGCTGGTCGGCTTCCTAGCGTTCGGCTATCCCTATGTCCGTGAAATCCTGGCACTTCAGATCGCTTTTGCTGCAGTGGCAGTAGCTCTTGGCGTCATGACTTGGCTCTGGATTGACGGCGCCATTGACGATCTCAAAGCATTGGTGAAAGATGTCCCCGAGTCTGAAGAGGATTCCGCGATAGTCGGAAAATTTCGTAAGACGCCCTTCCCATTGTTCCGAATCTTGACGTTCGTACTCATCTTGGCCACTACAGCAGGCTTTCTATACGCGATCTTTGCAACTCTTTGACACACGCCTCACAACAGAAACTCAGACACGTCTCTGAGTGAGAGTCACAGGGTCTATTCCCGTGAAGGTCCTGGTTAGCGTTACCGGGAAACTAAAGTTGATACTGCCGGTCTTACCGTAATCACCTGGTCCAGATTCAGATGTTGTTCCGGTCACCACTCACTGCCGCCAGTCTCTTGACTAGCTCGGTTTGGTTTGCAGTTACAAAATCGCACAAAAAACTGATCAAATAATTGTTGCGCTCCATAGTGAGTCTCCTTCTCTTTACCAAGACCGCGAGAATTGAACGGTCACTGCGAGGAGACTGAGATGGTGAATGACAAACCAATATGCCGACCAGAGTCTGCGCTAGACGACACGCCGACATACCCGAAAGACAACTTTGCGTCTTGGCAACCCAACGCCAATCTCAATTTGAGCGCAAGAGATCGCAGTAATAATGGAATCCCCCCACGGTATAGACCTAGAATTTGGCGCGATCCAAACACCAGGTCAGCAATGGTTTTTTCTGGAGGTAACCGATGAACACGAACACCCATGCGCCCCATCGGTACCGAAACCATCTTGTAGCCGGGGTTGGAGTTGCCGCCCTGACCCTGGGTCTCACGGTCGGCATCACTGATGCCTCGGCTGGGTCATTTCCCGGAGAGAACGGAGTTCTCAGCTACACCGTTGTGAAGACGGGAGACCCCAACGCTAATCCACCCGTACCGACTACCGCGTCGATATTCACCGCTGAACCCGATGGGAGTCAGAAGACTCAGCTAACGCCCAGCGACGGTAGAGCACAAGAGTCCGAGTGGTCCGCCGACGGTAAGAAACTCGTCTACACCAAACCGGATCCAGCGGTACGCAACCTAGCCAGAATTTACGTGAGGGATCTGGCTAGCGGACAAGAGACAAAGATCACCGATAGCGGGTACGCCTACAGTCCAACCTGGAATCGGGACGGGACAAAAGTCGCTTACGCACTCCGAGAGAATCCGGGAGACCCCGCCACAATCCGCTGGAGTTATTCAGATGGTTCGGCGGGCGGCGCCCAACTATCGCCAAATGGTCAAAACGCAACCGATCCGGCCTACTCACCAGACGGCAATTACATCGCCTATTCAACTATCACCAGTGCCGGCCAGGGAGCACCGTGCCCCGGAAATCTGGAGTCGGATCTCTGGCGGATGGATGCAAACGGCAGTAACCCGACTCAACTTACCGACAAAGACTGTGCGTCAAGGAGTCCGTCTTGGTCACCCGACGGGACACGAATCGCTTTCGCCTCAACGCTTGACGCCGGTGAGCACATTTACATACTGAATGTCGGAAATGGTCAAATCGATCCAGTGACATCGGGTCCGAACTGGCAAGGCCAACCAACCTGGTCTCCCGACGGCGAACTGATCGCCTACTTCGACAACGACATCCAAGGCCCACGTACCAACGACGGAATTCGGATCGCCGCTGTTGACGGCAGCGGTGATCGTGCAACTGGCCTTGCCGGGAATGACCCCGACTGGCAAGCCAAATCCGCATCAACGGTCGCCACTCGAACTGAACTTAATGTCAATGCCATGAAAGGCTCGAAGAAGTTAAAGGTTGGTCAGAAGAAAAAGTTGGTCAAGTCCGCACAGACCAACGGTGAGATCACGAAAGTAAAGATCGTCTGCAAAACCTCCGGTGACAAGGTGAAAGGCAAGAAAGCCAAGAAGCGGGTCTGCGGTGCCCAAGAAAAGAAAAAGAAAGATCCCACAACCGCCAAAGTTGTCGCCAAACCCAAATGCGACACCAAAGTCAAAATCAAGGCCGTGGTCAAGGCTCAATACCAGCAGGCTGAGCTGGCTAAGTGGAAGCGCACCTGGAAAGTCAAGAACAATACCGGACCGGGATGCCGGTAGAGAACGTCGAATCCACCTAACGCAAGGACAGGACCATCATGAAAAGCACGAAGACATTCGAAAATGCGGCGAACAGCCGGATTACGTTTCCGGGTTTGCTAGTGGGTGCAGCCGCAGCCGCTCTGGCATTAACAGCGACATCTGGTGCACCCGCATCAGCAGGGGCCTACCCTGGCGACAACGGTCGGATCACCTACACGGAGTCGATCCCACAGCGCACAGATCAGATCTGGTCGATGTATCCGAATGATCCGGCAAGCAAAATCCAACTGACAAATAACAATGCTGACAATACCCAATCATCCTGGTCACCTGACGGCACCGAGGTCACCTATGTGCGCAGCACAGCGGATATCAGGCTTAACGATATCTACGTTGCTAACGCCGACGGCAGCAACGCCCGCCCACTAGTGCAGGGTGTACCTTTCGGATCGTCCCCGACGTGGTCACCCGATGGTAAAAAGATTGCTTATACCGAGAACTTGGGCACTATCAACACCGTCGATACGGACGGCGGGAACAAGACAACACTCGTGGGAGCAGATCCCAATGGCAATGACTTCGGGGCCAACCCGCAGTGGTCACCCAACGGCAACAAGATTGTCTACAGCAAAATCATTGCAGAGGACCTGAACTGCCCCGGTAAGATCACTGCTCATATCGCTGTCATGAATAGCGATGGCAGTGGCCAGCAACAACTTACGA
>JAOZTQ010000264.1 GCA_029939085.1 Candidatus Nanopelagicales bacterium | reverse complement strand
GTCGACTATCAGTTCCTGCCCTATAAGCCGCAGCATGCCATCCTCACCTCAGGTGATATGTCATTGGACTCAAGCACTCTGGTCACTACTGCGGGAGCCTCGACCGGCGGAGCCTGCGATGTCACGGGGTCGGAACTTGCCGCGGTACATACCAACAGCACCTTTGCAACGGTTACCGGAAATCCCACCGTCTGTGGCCTGGTCTCGAGCACTGACGAATCAAGCGGAAGTAGCAATAGATTCGAGATCAATGCAGGTGGAGCGATTACAACGAAGCCGCCTGTCTATATCCCAACGGTTTCGGCGTCACAGTTCTATCGAAGGACCGGCGGTCAATCAGTAGCGCCCTGGTACGACCTCTGCGTTGAAGCAGGTAACGCGGTAGTTCGTCCCTATTCCAGTAATGGTCCTTGTGACACAACAACAACGCCGGTCACCGGGGTCACGGGTGTCGAACTGTCGTGGGACGGTTCGCAGCCATGGTTCGAGTTAGGAAGGAACGCTGGAAGCGGCGTCTACTTCGCTCACGGGGCCAATATTGAGCACGGTGTGGGCCGGCATGAATTCGATAACGTCACGCTCGTCGCTAGTCGAATCAGCGAAGCTGACTGCAGCACTGGTATCGGGGGTGATATCGATTGGGTTCGGTATGAGTTGGCTGCTCCCGCTGTGACCAATCTCTTCATGCTCGCTGATGGTGATCTCGATACAGGAGCCAACTTCACTGCCGGTAACGATGGAAAGGATGGTTCAGCGGTTCAAAGTGGCATGTTCGTGGCCGGTGACGATATCGATATGTCAACTTCAAGTCAGGGTGCGGTCGGATCCGTTTTGGCAGCTGATCGATGTGATGACGGCGAGATCAGCTCCATCCAGAATCCATCGGTCTACTTTGACCCGGACGCTAACTCCCCGTTTTCGACGATCGTAAATCAGACGCTGTGGTTTGAGTTCAACTAAGCGGACGTAAATTACTCAGTAGTTGCCGGGCTCGCCTTTTTTGAAAACTTATGCGCCAGAAGTGTTTGCCGCCGTGATGGCTGGACACAACGAGTGTAGGAAGCGAAGAGGTGAGGAGAATGAAGACAGAGCAAGGCTTTAGTAGCAAGGACACCGTGGCGGCGCCCGATCTCGAGGCTCAATCCAGTAGCAATGCAGTATTTGATTCGTATCAGGCGGAAACGCCTCTGAAGGGGTCTAGCGGGATCTCCCAGCAGACGGCCATTGTGTTTGGTTGCCTCGTGTCAGTTGGTGCCATGCTTACCTGGTTGTTCTTGGGTCTTGGTTTTGTGTGGCCAGTCATCGCCATTTTGGTGTGTGCTGTCGCATTCGCCGCGACCGAATGGCAGCGGCGAGGGGTTTCGGAGAGTTACCTTGCGGTGAAATATCCCGAACAGGAGCTCTCTCGGGATTTGCCACCGGTAATCCATCGGCAGTAGGTGAAGTTGAAAAATATGCGAAGTTAGCTCCGACATGATCCGGTGTTTACCGGGGCTGTTCGTCCGATTGCGGGCTCGAGCGATCGGATGACATCAGTGGGAGCGAGCGCATAGCCAACTTTGGGATTGGTGGGTGATTCGGCGAAAACGATGCCGCCAATCGTTCCGTCCATCAAGATGAGCGGCCCACCGCTGTTCCCGGGCTCCACTCGAGCCCTGAGCTCCAAAACTTCGCGACTGACAGTGCCATCGCCTGAGATGCTTCGCCCCAAAGCATTGATTTCACGACTTACCGAAGCCGAGCCCGCGGTGAAAGGCCCGCCACCTGGATATCCCAGAACTGCTCCTTGGGTACCTCGACTCGGATCGTCGGATGACCAGTCAAGTGACGGTGCAGATAACTCGGGAACGAAAAGTAGCGCCGCATCAAGCTTTCGGTCGACTCGTACGGGAATCGCCTCGAATCTTCGACCGTTCTTCTCAACTTGAATAAGCGATCCACCGGCTACAACGTGGGCATTCGTAACCACATAGTTCGAGGAGATAACCGCTCCACTACCTACCCCTTGGAGCCCGCAGCCGGCGCGCACGACTTTGACCACGGATGGAGCTGCTGCCTTTGCAACCGCACGCACTTTCTCGTTGCCGGGCAGTTTGGTCGGCGCGGCGGGTTGGGGAATAACACCATCGAACAGAAGTCCAAGATCGGCACCAGCCAAAGATCGGGTCAACTCTTGTGCCAAGGTCGCTGGTGGGGGAGCAAGATCAGAAAGAGTTTGTATTGCAGCGGACTTCTGGGCCATGCGAGCGATATTGGGATCAGGGGCTACGGTCACCAAACTGCCCAGTAACCAAACCACCACGATGCCTTCAGCTGCACCCACAAGTGCGCCAGCCAAACGGTTGGCAGTCCCGCCAGCGCCTGGCTCATCTCCGGTTGCCACCTTTGATCCGACTAAAGAACCTAAGCCTTGTCCAAGGAAGGCGCTGAAGACTAGTCCTGCGACGATAAGCGCGACGCGAGCCAGATCGTCCAGTTGCTCAAGTTGGGTGCTGGCCTG
>JAOZTQ010000263.1 GCA_029939085.1 Candidatus Nanopelagicales bacterium | reverse complement strand
CCGACAGCAACGGCACCAGCCGAGCCCACCGAACCGGAAGGAAACCGCACAGTTTTACTCGTTCCTGGTTATGGGGGAGTTGCTGTTCAGTTAGAAGCATTGTCGCGTTGGTTGGCCCAACGTGATGTCGAATCTGAAGTGATCTACATCGGCGATGGCTTGGGTGATCTACGGGAATACGCCGAAATCGTAGAAACGCGTGCGGCGGAAATCATCGCTTCCGGGGCCCCCGCACCTGATCTCATCGGTTATTCCGCCGGTGGCCTCACTGCTCGGACAGCCTTCACCAATCAACCGCAGTCATTTCGGAAAATCGTGACTTTGGCATCGCCGCACCAGGGGACCTGGGCTGCGGTATTGGCAGGCCTTTTTGGGGACTGCCCGATCGGGTGCCAACAGATGCAGCCAGGTTCGGACCTGCTGGAGTCATTTCCGGAGCCGCAACGGCCGGCTGACTGGTTGTCCGTATGGAGCCAAGATGACGAGGCAATTGTGCCGTCTAGTTCTAGTGTTTTGCCGTTGATCACCAACTACCGGATTCAAGACTACTGCTCCGATCGACAAGTCCTACACGGCGGAGTTCCAGGGGATCCACAGGTTAGGGCTCTCATCGAAGCTTTCTTAGCTGAGGAACCCATTCCCATGTCGTGTTTGACGTAGCATCTTGTGCTCGGCGGCGCGATGGATCCGCTTTATATTGTGGCCGGTTTCGACCAAGACACTGCCGCAAAATCGTTGGTGTTGTGCGACCACGACACAGTCATCGCGCAAGAGCGCTTTAGTCGATCGCCGGCCGGTGGCTAGCCTTTATGGCTTGCGCGCCACGTGCTCGTGAGCGCAACGCTGCATCAATTGGTCCATTTGCGTATGCAAGAGCTGGTTCCGTAAACGCGGCTAGAGTTTGTGTTCATGGAACGTCCAGCGAGAGCCGCTCACACCGAGCGAGGCATGGACCGCATCACCATTTTTACCGATGCGGTTGTCGCGATCGCAGCCACATTCCTCATCGTGCCCGTCATTGATTTATACGGTGATGCGATCTCGGAGGGGGAGGATTTATCAGTCCTTAGCGCCGCTGTCGTGTTTCAGGTGGCTATTTTCCTTGCGACCTTCACGGTGATGACAGTCTTGTGGTGGCAACACCACGAGGTGTTTGAGCGACTTAAGGGCTATTCCCGGGCACTTATTGTCTGGAACTTTTTATGGCTTTTTTCCATTGTATTTTTAGCCTTCCCAGGCGGATACCTTAATGGCCCGCTAGGTACAGTCAATGCTGAGTTCACCGCCCTCTACTTTTTCAGTATGGGTTTCAGCTGGACTCTGTTGAACCTGACGAGGGTCTACGTTTTTCGCCACCCTGAACTTCTTGTCGATCCCGACAGCAGGCTACCGAGGCCCTATCGTCTTTGGTCTTGGCTCCCGCCTGCTTCCTTATTTTCTTTGGCTTTGGCATTTCTGCTGATTGGTGTGCTTGCGGACGGTCCTGTCAGCTGGCCGAATATCACCCCGGTTTGGCTATTGGCAATTCCCCTAGCCATCTGGTTGGCGTCAAGTGGCCCTAGGCGGCCCCCAGTGCCGCACACTGAACGGGGAATGGACCGTATCGTATTTTTTCCAGATGCTGTCGTCGCGATCGCGATAACTTTTCTGCTGCTGCCACTGCTGGACACCGTCCCCAGCGATTCGGCCGATTTTCAGTTGCTAGATTTTAGCGATTCGACGCTTTGGGCAAAGATTGCCGTTTTTGCGTTTACCTTCTGGGTGATGTCGCGGCAGTGGTTGGTCAACCATCGCCTGTTCGAAAACGTCAATGACTACTCGCAAGGCCTCTGGAAAAGGATCTATTGGTGGTTACTGCTCATAGTTGTTCTCGCCATCCCCTCCGCGCTCATGGGCCATGCTCTAGCGACCAAGTTCGGGGTAAAGGATGGGGCCTATCAAGAACTTACAGATAACTTCATGTGGATATCTCTATTGTTCGGCACGGTGATGGCACTTATCTCGCTGACAACGGCGTTGACTGAAAGGTACTTACGACATCATCCGGAACTACTGGTAGACCCGACGCAATTGCCCTCACCCAGGGCCAACTACTACGTGGCTATTCTCTACCTTGTCCTAGGGGCATTACCTCTTGCCTTGATCTGGGTTGATTTAAACACCATAGGTTTTGGGCTTTTCTTGTCTGTTCTACTAGCGCCTTTCGTGAGCAGGCTGGCGGAGCGCCAAGACGCCGCGAAGAGAGCAGCGAGTACTCAAGCCCAGGTATAACTCGATGGATTTGTCGTTGGTTGGTGAGCTGGCGTTACCACTCACAAGTGAGCCAAGGGTGGCAGGTGCGAAGCCGGATGGTACGGATCTGACCGGCATCATGTCCGGCTACACGGTTCTGGCCGACGGCACGATTGACATCTCCGGGTTCTAGATGGGGCTAACGAGCCGGCCGCTCATAGCTTCGATCGGGTGCTGGCTATCCCTCCTCGGCTAGATGTGTCATCACGCGGTTCGCCTGCGGGCAC
>JAOZTQ010000262.1 GCA_029939085.1 Candidatus Nanopelagicales bacterium | reverse complement strand
GTCACTGCTGCAAAACAAGCTCGAAGCGCAGGATTTTCCCGAGTAAGCCTGGATCTCATTTATGGAACACCAGGTGAAGACTTATCGAGTTGGCAGCAAACGCTAGCGGCGGCACTTGATGCCGGAGTGGGTCATATATCGGCCTACGGCCTCAAGGTGGAACCAGGCACTGCAATGCACCGCCGAGCCCGTCGCGGTGAGATTGCCCCAGTAGATCAGGACTACGCGGCCACGGCATATGAGGCGACCGACAAGATTCTCACTGGCGCTGGGATGCGTTGGTATGAAATTTCGAACTGGGCACTGCCAGGACATGAATGCCGGCACAACCTCAACTACTGGCGTGGCGGAGACTGGTGGGGAATTGGGCCCGGGGCTCACAGTCACATGTCAGGTGTCCGTTGGTGGAATCATCGAAGCCCGCAACGGTGGGCAACCGCGCTGCAGCAGGGCGAGAGTCCACGGGCTGGCCAAGAACGTTTGAGTGAGGACCAGCTGGTGACTGAAATGGTGATGCTTAATCTTCGATTGGTTCAGGGCCTAGATCCGTCGCAGATCAGATCACAGGTGGTCGCTAAACAACTGACTGCCAATGCGGAACACTTGAGAAGTTCAGGTCTGCTGGCAGCAGGGGAACCGTTAACACTCACGCTCGCAGGCCGCAGACTCGCAGACCGCGTGACAGTTGAGTTGCTTGAGGGCATTTGAACGCGCTGAAGCGGATGTCGTTAAATGACTACCGAATCGTCTGCCTGTGTATCCATCTTCTCGGCCACTGACCGTAACCGGAAAGCCGCCACGATGGTGACGATGCCCAGAATAACTAGCCAAATTCCTGCAACCCATGCCAAAACGAGTAGCGACGGTGCTGGCCACACCAACACGATGACGCCCGCGATGATGCCGAGTATGCCGAGGAAGAGATCCCAACCGCGACCGGGTTGACCCTTGGCTTGTGCGCCCACGATGGTCTGGAAGATTCCTTGTAGGAGCCAACCGATGCCGACAAATAAGGCCAGGATTTCTACTCCGTCACCACGGAAGCACAAGACACCCAAAATGATGGCGATAGCTCCTGCGATACCCATCAGGACCCGGCTTCCGGTGTCACCACCGGTCGTAAAGCTTCCCACTAGCGAGAAGATCCCGCTGATCAGAAGCCAGACTCCCAGGAGAATTCCGATGATCCGGACTGTTGAGTCAGGCCACGCCATGACAGCTATCCCGATCAAAAGAGTCAGAATGCCAAAAGCGAGCACAACACCCCAGTTGCTACCTATCTGGGACAGCATGTCCTTGATGTCGTCCTCGGTAGGCGGTTCAGGATTTGGTGATACCGGGGTGGTGTAGGCCACGGGTACTCCTCGAATAGGAATATGGATGGCTTTGGGGGCTCCAAAAGCCACCTCAAATTTAACAGGGGTGCAGGATTTTCCTCGGTAAGCGGGGTGCCGGAGCGTCGGAGTTTTGGGCAGTTGACGGGTCAGCCAGGTACCATTAGCACTACTAGTTGGGGAGTGCTAAAACTCACTGCTCTGCGCGCGATCCGGGAATCGGAAAGGAGTGAGGTATGACTGATGAACGGCGCCTCGCTGTCTTACGAGCCATCGTGCAGGACTTTGTTGCAAGTGAAGAGCCAGTTGGGTCTAAAGCGCTCGTAGACCGCCACGATTTGGGGGTCTCGTCGGCAACTATCCGCAACGATATGGCGGCTCTTGAAGATGATGGTTACATCGCTCAACCCCATACGAGCGCAGGACGAATTCCGACGGATAAGGGATATCGGCTTTTCGTCGATCGACTGGCGAATTTGCAGCCACTCTCGCCAGCGGAGCGCCGCGCAATTCAATCGTTTCTCGATGGGGCAGTGGACCTAGATGACGTAGTTGAACGGGGCACTCGGCTGCTATCGCAACTCACTCGGCAAGTGGCAATCGTGCAGTACCCATCGTTGGGTCTTTCTCGGGTCCGTCATATCGAGTTGGTTTCACTTGCCCCGAATCGAGTCCTGCTTATTCTCATCGCCGATACCGGTCGGGTGGAACAACGCGTTATCGAGTCTCCGGATCCCGTTTCTGCAGAGATGCTTGCCGAGGTGCGGACCCAGCTAAATACCGTTTTGGCCGAACAGCCTTTCGATGAGATCGATGAGTTGATTACGGGTCTGGAACACAAGTTCCCACCAGCTGAACGAAGTCTAGTGACCCGACTGGTCGGTGCAGTGGGTGAAGCGGCTGGTGGGCAGGTGGAAGAGCGAGTGGTCGTGGCAGGAGCGGCGAATCTGGCGCGATACGGACGCGATTTCCCGCAAACAGTTCATCCAGTGCTCGAGGCTCTGGAAGAGCAGGTGGTACTGCTTCGTCTTCTCGGCGAAGCAACCGCCGTTGAACAAGTCCATGTGCGAATCGGTCGCGAAAATGATGTGGCCGATATGGCAACGACATCGGTTGTGACATCGGGTTATGGCCCCGGCGATCGGGCAATCGCCCACCTGGGCGTGGTCGGGCCAACCCGCATGGACT
>JAOZTQ010000261.1 GCA_029939085.1 Candidatus Nanopelagicales bacterium | reverse complement strand
GAGCGAGGCGTCGACAGATCACTGCCTCCCTACGCATCGGCACGAGCGGCTAAGTTACTGGTCGAATATGGTGGCGGCCATTACCAGGGTATGACGGCGATCGAAGCGCCCGTCACGCCAACGGAAATTGTCATAGCGGCTCGACTGCCTGGCGACGTAGCGGGTGTAGCGATTGATGCAGAGACCATCGAAGCACAGTTACGTGAGGTTGGCTGCGAGGTAAGCAATGATGCCGGGACCCTGCGGGTTCTGCCGCCGGGTTGGCGTCCAGACCTCACCGATCCGTACGACTTAGTTGAAGAAGTTCTGCGCCTAGTCGGTTATGACCAGATCCCATCGCAGTTGCCGTCTATCCCAGCGCAGCACGGTTTACCTGTGGGGCATCGAGTTCGTCGTCGTGTCGGGCTGGCACTGGCTGGAAACGGATATACCGAAACTCCTGCCTACCCGTTCATCGGTATTGAGGATCTGGATGAACTCGGTATATCGGCGGATGATGTGCGCCGGAAACTCGTGCGATTGGCCAACCCGCTTAGCGATGAACAGCCTTTCCTGCGAACGTCACTATTGCCGGGCCTCATCGCAACAGCACGGCGGAACATATCGCGTGGCATTGAGGATCTTGCGATCTTCGAACAGGGCGTCGTGTTTTTTGCGAGTGACCAGCAACCTAAACATGCACCGCGACCCGACGTTACCGGTCGGCCCAGCGATGCTGAACTGGCCGAACTAGACAGCCTGCTGCCGCATCAACCTCGATATGTTTCAGTCTTGCTAGCGGGTGCCAAACAACCTGCCGGATGGTGGGGTGCAGCTCGTCCCGCATCATGGGCGGATGCGGTAGCAGCAGCACGTCTGATCGCAGCCACAGTTGGGGCAGATATCGAAGTGGGGTCGGATGCCATCGCCCCGTTTCACCCGGGTCGATGTGCAGTCCTTCGCAGCGGTGATGTAGTCGTCGGGTATGCGGGAGAGTTGCATCCGAAGGTTGTCGAGCGGTGTGACCTTCCAGCTCGCACTGCGGTCATGGAACTTGACCTCGACGCTCTCGTTGAACGCGCACGAGCAATCGTCCCGGCACCGGCCATTCAAACGATGCCGGTTGCCAAAGAGGACATCGCTTTAGTAGTTGCTGACGACACTCCGGCACAAGATCTTGCGGATGCAGTCGCAGACGGCGCGGGTGAGTTGCTGGAGTCTATTCGACTGTTCGACGAATATGAGGGTGAGCAGGTAGGTCCCGGGAAAAAGTCATTGGCTTTTTCACTGCGTTTTCGGGCTGCTGACCGGACCCTCACGGCTGATGAAGTTACGGCGGCTCGAGAGGCCGCAGTCGCCAAGGCGGCGGAGCGATTCGATGCAGTTTTGAGAAGCTGAGATACACGCTTTCTCGAACCGCTCGATGATCGGAAAGTCGGCAACTAGGTAGAATATCCGACGAAATCGGAATGCCGTACTCTTATTTTCGTGGGTAATCCGACTGTAAACACTGAAATCGCTGCCAGATCCGTTGGTCTGTCCAAAATATATGGATCTGGAGATACACAGGTCACGGCTCTCAACAATGTCGACTGTGAAATCCCAACAGGGCGCTTCACTGCGGTCATGGGTCCGTCCGGCTCTGGTAAGTCGACGCTAATGCACTGCCTAGCAGGTTTAGATTTCATCAGCTCGGGCGAGGTTTTCTTAGGCGATACGTCGTTGGCCTCGTTATCTGACAGCCAAATCACCAAGCTACGACGCGAGCAAGTGGGTTTCGTATTTCAGGCATTTAACCTCGTGCCGACGCTGTCGGCCTCGGAAAACATAACGCTGCCGATGGATATTGCCGGCAGGAAAGTCGATCACGACTGGTTCGATCTTGTGGTGGACACTTTGGAACTGCGAGCCCGCCTAGGTCATCGCCCGTCGGAGTTATCTGGTGGGCAACAGCAGCGAGTGGCTTGCGCCCGAGCGATTGTTTCGCGACCAACCGTGATTTTTGCCGATGAGCCCACCGGAAATCTTGACTCTCGAGCTGGAGCAGAAGTGCTCGGATTCCTGCGACGCAGCGTGGATGAGTTTGGTCAGACGATCGTTATGGTTACCCACGATCCGGCCGCGGCCTCCTATGCAGATCAGGTGCTATTCCTGGCTGACGGTCAAATCGTTGACACGATGGTTGAACCGACTGCCGATCGTGTGCTGCAGCGGATGATTGCATTCGAGGCAGGTCGTACCGACTGATGCTGCGCACAACTCTGCGAACCGCGCTTGCGCACAAAGGTCGCCTAGTACTCAGCACTCTCGCGGTGGTGTTGGGAGTCTCATTTGTCACCGGAACACTGATCTTCACTAATGCGCTGGATCGCACATTCGTCAGCATCATCGAGGGCAGCGCTCAGGACGTATTGATTACGCCAAAGTCGGCCGTAGCGGAGGACTTCACCTCGGATCGAGGTGATGCTGAGCCTCTACTTATCGATAATGATGTAGTTACTGAGGCTGCCGGTGTAGAGGGTGTTCAAGTTGCCGAGGGTGGCATCAATCGC
>JAOZTQ010000260.1 GCA_029939085.1 Candidatus Nanopelagicales bacterium | reverse complement strand
ACGGAGAGATTGCGATACCGCTCGGCGTAATCGAGTCCGTACCCGACGACGAATCGATTAGGGATGTCGAAGCCCAAGTATTCGGGATCGATATCCACCTCCAACGCCTCTCGCTTTCGTAAGAGCGCGCATACTTCGAGGGACTTGGGGTTACGGGCTGACAAAGTGCGCAGCAGCCAGGACAACGTCAGGCCGGAATCAATGATGTCCTCAACCACCACGACTTCGCGGCCCTCGATCTCAAGATCAAGATCCTTAAGGATCCGAACTACACCAGATGATTTGGACCCGTAGCCGTAACTTGATACGACCATGAAGTCGAGTTGTACCGGCGCTGGCATCGCTCGCGAGAGATCCGCCATAAACATGAAGGCACCCTTTAAGACTCCGATCAGCACTACGTCTCCAGCTGGATGTGCGCGATGGATCTCTCCAGCTAGATCGTGGACACGCTGAGACAGCGTTTCCTGATCGATCAGTACCTCTTCGAGATCATCGGCCAGGTCGCTCGGCTTCATTGGTTCTCCTACTCCGAAGCAACGGGCTCCGCCTCGAGGGTGCCATACATACGTCTCACGACGACACTTCCAGGCAACATCAGTGGTCCTTGACCGTGCCAGTCAGTAATGAGCGCATCAACACTCATGACATGTTCCATAGTTAGATCCGATCCCGGGCAACCTGCCTGAATCAGTATTTTGCGAAGTACCCGCCAACGAATCGCATCCGGAAAGTCACCTAACTGCGCCACCGGTAGTCCAGCCTCGCGGACCGCGGCGAACTCCCGATCTGCCCAGCTATCCAGAAGATCAGCATCCGCTCGCGCCAGAACTCCAGTCCGCCTCAAACCCGCGGCGACTCCTGGACCCAGTTGCTCGGCCAGGAACGGCAGGACTTCCGTTCGGATTCGAGAACGAAGATAGGCGGGATCCTGATTGTGTGGGTCCTGCCACGCTGTTATTCCCGCTTCGACCAGGCTGGCTTCGACCGTCGCTCGTGTCATCGATAGAAAAGGACGGCGATAGTGGCCTCTACGGCGTGGGATACCCGCCAAGCTGCGGACGCCAGATCCCCGGACTAGACCCAACAAAACTGATTCAGATTGGTCATCCGCCGTATGCCCCAGCAGGATTACAGGTGATATTGACTCCGCAGCGGCTCGATCTAGCGCAGCGTAGCGGGCTGCGCGCGCTGCCGCCTCAGGTCCAGTCCCCGACCTGGCGACGTGCGCGGTGACTACGTCAGTCGACAATCCCAATTCACGACATTGCTCGGCAGCGGCGTCAGCAATAGCTCGAGATCCAGGCTGCAGACCATGATCTACGACTACGGCACGTGCCCGAACTTCGGCGTCGACAGCCGCTAGCGCCAGCGCCAGCGAATCAGGTCCACCTGAACAGGCAACCAGTGCTTGAGTCTCCGGCGGTAGGTCCGCGACCTCATCCCGGACCGCGACGGCGAGGGCGTAGCGATTGGGCGGCAATTTCATCCGGAAAACCGATTAACCCACAGGGCCGGTTGTTCAATTTCGACTGCGGTCGGCAGCGAGTCTGGTGACTGCCATACCTGGTTAAAGCCCTGCATCCCTATCGCATCTACCGCATGGGCAACAAACTTTCGACCATCCGTGTATTGCTTCAGTTTCGCGTCCATACCCAGCAAGCGTCGCATTAAGCCATCCCGGGCTCCTGGATTGCTGCGACGGACATCAAAGCGACTTCGGATCTGTGGCAAACTCGGCACGATTTCCGGTCCAACCGAGTCCATGACGTAATCCGCATGTCCCTCCAAGAGCGACATCAAGGCCGTTAACCGCAGAAATATCTCTCGTTGTCGGGGCGTCTGCACCGCATCGATAATCGTCGCCCCAGGAGCTCCACGGAGGACTCGAATGATGGCGGATACGATTGCTCCCAGCCGTTTCAGCGCTTGGGTGTTTGAGGTTTCAACTTCCGACAGGAACACTTCGACCTCGGACCTAAAGTGACCCTCGAGCCACGGGACTGCCCCAAACTGAACTCGATGAGTCTCTTCGTGCAGCGCTACCCACATTCGGAAGTCCTGCGGTACGACATCCAACTCTCGCTCAACGGTGACAATGTTGGGAGCAACAAGTAGCAGTCGATTCCGTTGACCTGATGGCACTACCGCCTCATATTGCCCCAGAACCTTGGTAGCTACCCACGACAGTGCCGCACCAAGTTCAAATGCAGCTACTCGACCCGCACCACCGGTTACCCAACTCGGGCCCTGGCCATCACTTATCCGAGCCTCTAGCGGGGCCAGCAGTTCACGCATACCGGCCACATTGGACCTAATCCATTCGTTCCGATCGACAACCACGGCTCGGTGAGTGTCAGTGTCGGCAAACAACCCGGTTTCTTCTCGAACCGGGTCAACCGAAGCCACCGCCGCGGATTGCAGATCTGCCACTGCTTCATCGGCTTCCGCACCTGAAACTTTGGGTCCCGCCGGCACCAACCGCACCCCGATGTCTTCCGCGGCGCCCCAATCGACCATAGCCATAGCCTGAGCCTACGT
>JAOZTQ010000259.1 GCA_029939085.1 Candidatus Nanopelagicales bacterium | reverse complement strand
TTGTGGAACAGGGTCATGATGCGGCCGTCGCCTACGCCACGGAGAGAGCCGTGCGATCCAAGGTCAGCAAAGTTGAGGACAAAGTTGCTCCTCGCGCCGGTCGAGCCGCTGCAAAGTATGTGGATATCAAGCGTCGATGGCAGGAAGCGCCCTCAGTTCAGCGAACGAAATCGGCGGCGCAACGAGCAAGTGCCTCAGCCCGGCGGGGTGCAGCACGTTTCTCAGAGATGAATGCACCCGTGATGGCAGAAGATGTAGAGTCCGCCACCGATTCGGGCTATGCAGGAAGTTGACCGCGCAGCACACTCACCTTGGAGTGGGTCGGATCCCCGTTAAGTGGTTCATCGGAAATGTCCACGACTGAGTATTTGCCTAAGTCGACGCCATTCGGGATAGGCAGGAAGCTGTCCTGATCTCCCGCATTGATTGAGCCGATCGACAGCATCTCCATCGTGTCTGGATCGATCAGCCACACTTCGTAGTAGCCCTCAGTGGCCTCGAGCCCGGCTGTCGAAACGCCCAGCTTTAAACCTGACTCATCTTGTTCCACTGCGGCGTTACCCGATCCGGTAGTGGGCCGACCGTCATCGCCTAGGGGTTGAAGGGCTGCGGATGCGACGACAGAAGCAGATGGGGCTGGTTGGGCTATCGGGGCCGATTGATTGGAATCAAGAACTCCAACGACGGCGGCACCGCCAACTACTGCGCCAATCATTGCTGCCGCAGCCATGGGTAGCCAGGAGCGGCGTCGGGGAGCCGACTCATCGGCCCGGGTAGGGTCCGGTTCCGCTCCCGGGGGAGGTACTGACCGTAGATTAGGTCGCTCTGTTGCGCTCTCAATCTTTTCCCAGAGCCCATTGGGAGGTGTAGCGAGAGTGAGCGGACCAGCATCACGGACGGTGCTCGTGACTGACCGGAATGACTCTAACTCAGCGGTGCACTCGGCACAGTTATTCACGTGTTGAACGTTCAACTCACTAAGAGATGAGGGTTCTAAGGCCGCTAAGGCCAACGTCTCTTCGTCACAGTGCTGCATGAGTCACCTCCAGTCTTGTCCGCATTTTCGTGAGCGATCTCTTTATATGGCTTTTGACCGTCCCCAGTGGCAGACCCAGTTGATCAGATATCTGCTGATGGGTTAAGTCCTCGTAGAAGGCGAGTCGCATGATGTGACCCGCAGGATCTCCGAGATGGTCCAGTTCGTCGGCCAGAATGACCTGATCGACAACCTGATCCGGGTTTGGTTCGGAACGAACCGGTGCGGCGGCTGTTGGCTCGTGGACCTCGGCCACGGCCATTTCCCGCTGGCGTGATGTTCGCCGGTAGGTATCGGCTATGCGACGCCGGGCTATGCCAACGAGCCATGCCGGCACGGGGCCGGCCTCGGGATCGAAGTTCGCCCGGCTGTTCCAAGCCGAGATGAACGTGTTCTGAGTAACGTCGGCAGCCTCCTCGGCGTTACCCAACGAACGCAGTGCCACAGTGTGGATTAGCGCCCCCCAGCGTTCATAGGATTCCGCAAGGGCAGCCTTGTCTCCGGAGGCTAGGCGAGTGCCTATCTCTTGAGTTTCAAAGTCAACCACTCTACGAGTGTCCCATGTGCTGGGGGGCGCCGCTCCATGCAGCGTCACAACGCTCACGTTTTTACCTATCCGTTATGGCTGGATGGGTAGCAACACGTTGTCGATTGCGTGTGCAATCTGCTTGTTGCCCTTGTTGATGTCAGGAATAACAACCTTCGGGTTTTTCAACTCGTCAGCGCGATCCTTGAGGGAAATCATGCCCTTTTTCTTATTTACCTTCACCTTGACGGTTAGTCCATCAGCGGCGGTTGGCAACTTAACGCCATTGGCCTTCAGAGCCTTTTTCGCCGTGATGTATTCGCCGGGAACTACGTGGTAGAGAAGCACTGTCTCTACGGTGTCCAGGCCAAGTCCAGCAACAACCTCGAGAGCTTTGCTGTCGCTCTTTACTCGCTTGCCCGAAAGGGTAGTAGCAAGGTTCTTGAACGCTTTGTCAGTCGGAGCGAAAGCGGTCAGCTTCACCGAACCGTCGGTTAGTACGCTCACGGCCGAGTCGGGGTTGTCCGCAAGAACAGCTCCAACGGCATCGTTAAGAACGTCGAACTTTTTGTTGTCGGCGATTACGTCCGAGAGGGGAGTGTCACCCTTCTTGGCGTTTGCTGGCGCAATGCCGGCACCCAAACCAGCGGCGAGGGCCACTGCGGAAGTACCAGCAAGAACTTTCTTGTAATTCATTGGTTTTCCTTTCCTCTCACCCGCTTTCCGGGTGTACGCCTATTGATTCGCAAGGAGAGGGGGTTTTGGATGCACAAGTTATGCAAAAACTTTTTCCAAGTGGAAATCGGCGGAATTCAGGCGTTTCAGATGGGGTGAGATCACCCAGTCAGCGCTTAAAACCGCGTCGTGGAATCCAGTAGGAAGTCAGCCGATCCGTTGCAGTTGCTCGACCTTGACGGGATCGTCCACAGGAGCCGATATATCTAAATCTGCAGTGACGCCGATCTCGTCATATGTAGGACTCTGCCTGCGTTG
>JAOZTQ010000258.1 GCA_029939085.1 Candidatus Nanopelagicales bacterium | reverse complement strand
TCGCAAACTGGGGCTCAGTGACCAGGGTCTTTATCTTGGTGCAACCTGTATCCCCTGGCATCAGATCGTCGATGTATCGGTGGACGAGTATGGCTATGTTCACATCGCCCGTGCACACGAACACATTTCGTCGGTTCAAGTTCCCGCTTCACAAGTTTCGAATCTCCAACTCTTTTCTCGACTTCTGGAATCCGTCCGCGACGACATCACGAATGTCACCAAACAGTCTGGCATGCAGGTCGATGAGTTTGGTGTGATGGTCGATACGGAATTGCGGACAGACTCGGGTCACGACGTGAACGATCTCTTGGACCAGGGATACGATCTTGAAGAGATTCGCGAAGTGTTAGATGGAGAACGAACGGTGGATGAACTTTATCCACGTCATGGTCGTCCTCGTTATCCACGATGATTGGCGAGCTGCCAGCGGTTGGCGAACAGGAAATTCCAACGGCGACGGCATGAAGTTCGTGAACGCCGATGAGCACGACAACGAGATGGTCGACCGCAGGACAGCATGGTCACGGTCAGGATCAGGGAGCTAATCGACTTCGGCCCCAGACACCATTCTCTTTTTCGTAGAGGAAACGGTCGTGAAGACGATTTTTCTGGCCCTGCCAGAACTCGAACCGGAAGGGTTTGATTCGAAAACCGCCCCAGTTATCGGGGAGCGGAATCGGTTGATTGGCATGCGCTCGCTCTAATTCAGCTGCCATGTCTTCCAAGGTCTTCCGATCGGCAATCGGCTCAGACTGTGGCGAAACGGCAGCTCCGATCTGGCTACCCCGAGGCCGTGAGTGGAAATAGCGTTCCGAATAGGATCGACTTACCCGCTCGACCTCCCCTTCTATTCGCACCTGTCGCTCGAGCATGGGCCAGTGCATTACGATGGCAGCGCGTGGGTTTTCAGCAAGCTGCTTTCCCTTGGATGAATCGTAGTTTGTGAAAAAGATCAGGCCATCGTCATCGACACCTTTCAGGAGCACGATGCGAGCCGAGACCTCTCCTGACTTTGACGCTGTCGCCAGCGTCATCACATTGGGCTCGAACCAGTCGAATGATTCAACCTCGCTCGCTTGCTGAAACCACAGCTTAAACTGATCGATAGGATTCTCAGCGAGATCGCTTTCATCCACCGGAGGGAGATTCCCATATTGTCTGCGGAGGTCTTCCATCTGTTACGCAACGTTTCTCAAGGGAACTCAAAACGCAGCACCGTGTTAAGCATGGCTGCAGTTAGCTGGCTGCCGGCCGCAGTGGATCAAGAATCGCGTCATCTTGTTCCGTCACATCAACGCCAGCCTCAACCATTTCCCGTGCATGGTAGCTGCTGCGCACAAAGGGGCCGCTGGCAACCTGATGAAACCCCATCTGCTCAGCAGCTTTGCCCAATTCGTCAAACTCTTCTGGAGGCAGATACCGAACCACCGGCAGCAGGCGATCCAGGTGCGGCTGCAAGTATTGACCAAGCGTCAGGAAGTCGCAATCAACATCCCGAAGGTCAGCCAACACATCAAACAGCTCGTCTCGGGTTTCTCCGAGACCCAGCATTAACCCACTCTTGGTTTTGATATCCGGATCCAATTGTTTGACGCGTCGCAACAACTCAAGGGTCCATCGATATTCGGATTTAGGCCCTCGCACCTTACGGTACAGTCGGGGTACCGTTTCGGTATTGTGATTGAAGACATCGGGTTTAGCGGCCACGACCATTTCAATCGCTTCGGGAGAGTCGATAAAGTCCGGCGTCAAAACTTCGATCTTCGCACCGGTGCGTTCTCGCACCGTATTCACACAGCGGCGGAAATGATCAGCGCCACCATCTGGCAGATCATCGCGGGTCACTGAAGTGATCACAACGTGTTTCAAACCCAGTCGCAACGCAGCTTCAGCCAGCCTTTCAGGCTCGTCGTCAGCCGGTAAATCGGGAGCACCTCTCGATACGGCGCAGAAACTACAAGCTCGCGTACAGACATTACCCAGGATCATGAAGGTAGCGGTCTTCTGGGAGTAGCACTCCATCCGATTCGGACACTTGGCGTTGTCACAAACCGTTTCCAATCCCAGCTCATCGAGCAAGCGAGAGGTTTGATGATCGGCGTTGCCAAGAGGCACCTGCCGCTTGAGCCAACGGGGCAGCCGACGAAGCGAGTCAGTCGAGTCTTGTGCAGACTCGACAATCGGAAGATCAGGGAGGGGCGATGAGTCGCTCACGAAGACTGGATATCCGTTTGTAGCAGGGGATGACCATGTTGAAGATGAAACTTGCCCGTTTCAAAGGCCGCAGCCAACTGTTCGACCAGGACCGTCTTCACTCGATTCATTTTAGCCGGACGGCCCGTTTCCGACAGGACACAACTGAGCTTCTCGGGCTTTCCTTGCTCGGTTTTCCGCCCAATTTCGCCATGTTCAGCTCGCGCGGTCACGGCATCCACGCGCTGCATCAAGTACATGTCGGGGTTCAAATTGAGCCACATTCCGTGCAAACAGACGCCATATCGTACGGCGATACCGGTTGCAGCGATAGGTCCAGTTCGCCCCCACACGGTACCGACA
>JAOZTQ010000257.1 GCA_029939085.1 Candidatus Nanopelagicales bacterium | reverse complement strand
GAGTCACGAGTGACACGGTGGCCGCAGGCCTGAATCAGCATGCAATGCGTCGCGCCTTCAACGTGACACCACATGACTATGCGGTCGATCGAGATTCACGCATCCGAATGAAGGGCCATAAGCCCAAGGTCGTGTGGCTGACAGGTCTTTCAGGGTCTGGAAAGTCAACTGTGGCAGATGCGACCGTCGCGATGCTGCACTCACAGGGCGTACACACTTACGTACTTGATGGAGACAATGTCCGCACTGGCCTAAACCGTGACTTAGGCTTCACGCCAGAAGATCGCGCAGAGAATGTGCGACGTGTGGCTGAGGTCGCCAAGTTAATGGCAGACGCTGGTTTAGTTGTCATTGTTGCGCTTGTTTCTCCCTATCGTTCTGATCGTCGTGCAGCCCGTTCAATCTTTGAAGAGGGCGAGTTCATGGAGGTATTTGTGGATACGCCGCTTGAGGTCGCTCAAGAGCGGGATCCGAAGGGGCTGTATAAGAAGGCTGCGGCTGGAAATCTTCCGAATATGACCGGAGTTGGTCAGGATTACGAGCCACCTGAACGCGCTGATGTTTACCTCGACGGCACCGCTGAGGTAGCGGATTCAGCTGGAAAACTAGCCGAGGCGGTTCTCGAGGAGTAGTACCAGGGAAATATTCCTTGTCGAGCTACTACGGGAAGAGAAACCTGTTGAGTGGCTGGTTAGTGAACTCGCTGATGGTGAGGTAGCCGGAGCCGTCGGCAAGAAAGCCCACGGCCTCGCCCTGTGGTTCGCCGACGCTGTTTACTCGGCAGCCTGATTGTGCCGAAAGTGCAGACCATAGGGGTTCATTTACTGATCGTGACCAACCGTATAAGCCGCCATATCCACGAATGAGTAGGCTGAAGCCATCTCGTGATACATCCCCGGCGGTGGCGGTTTCAGAGACAGTAACGGATCCTCGGTGGACCAGTTGCCTGCTGTGGTTGCCTGGTCCGAAATTCTCAGTTGAGAACAGTTGAGCAGTCCCGCCAGCGGCCTTGGTGACGATGAGTAATGACCCGTCCCAGGGATCGACCAAAAGCGTTTCGGCATTGTGTGGGCCATCCGGGTAGAACAACTCGATAGTGTCAAAATCCGGGGTACTCGATGAGCCCGAACCGACTGCGGGTTCCACGAGGCGATGCACCTTCACGCTGGCGCGCACCTTGTGATTGTCACCGATGTCGCCGACGTACAGATACGGCTCACCCGCTTCTGGTCCAGGGCCAACTGAAATATCCTCCCAGTCACGGGCCGAAGTACCGGAGAGGTTAACGACCTGTTCGAGAGCGCCGCTACTGCTGATCGCGTATAACGTGGCTGAATCGCCACTGTCGTTGTGTACCCAAAACCGTTCGCTAGATCGCCCACTCGCTACAAGACCTGACACCTCATCCAGTTGGTCGGAACCAAGTTGTCCCAGCACCGCATGTTGTGCATCTGAATCACAGATTGCGCCGGCATCCCCCGGAGTTGGCTGTTGAGTTGGCGGAGGCGGATTAGGGTCCCCCGGAGTAGTGGTAGTCGGTGATGGCAGGCTCGCTGTAGGGGCTGGTGAAATACTGCCGTCACTGGGAGAACTCGCAAGTTCAGGCGACAATGCAGTCTCACGCCCTGCAGGGATCGCACCGCGGACCTTAATCGATGTGGAGGTCTCGCTATCGAATCGACTAGTTCGCGGTACTCGCAGTCGGTACTTTGTCACGTCAGCGCGTTGTTTGATCCGGAAGCGGATTACGCCATTGGACCGGGTTCGCTTACGCTGAACGGTCTTCCAAGTCCGTTTGGCTGTCTGCCGCTTAAGTTTGACGACTCTACGCTGTAGCTGGTTACCAGAGCGTACGTTGGCCTTGACAATCAAGGACCGGGCGGAAGTCTTGGTTTTCCTGGGAGTTACCCATGTCACCACGGTTGTGCGTTCGACCGAATTTATTGCGAGGCTTTGGTTTTCAGCGGGAGCCATGGAACTGGCTGCCGATGGACCCACGCCGCTCCACAACAGCGTGATGGCAAGACCACCCAATAGGCACTTATTCATGACACAGCATTCCCGTAACTGTTTGGGATATGTAGAGGCTATCGGTAACGGTCTCTTTCATTCTGAACGAATTAATCCATTCGTGAACGTCAGGGGTAGACGCACATGCTGACCCCAAGTACTGCGGTTTTTCAACCGGGACATTAGGCTTTCCGAGAACCATTCCCAAATGTGCATTGGAGTATCCGAGGTGGCAACCGAAAATTTCAACAACGACATTCCCGAAGATTTGCTGACATCCGATTCAATGGAACTTCCCGGATCGTCGCTGTCCTTTGTTGATGGATTTCCGACCATGGACAGTCTGAACGATGCCTATGACCTCGAGGATATGAATCGGGCCACGTCACTATTCATAAGCATGGTTCCCGTGGCCAGCTTGGAGGCAATCCGTAAAGGGATAGCCGACTTTATTGATCCTGGTCCGGTCGAGAATCGCTGGGTGATTTTCGACGACTTAATGGATTCCAACAGTCTGTTCCTGACTGGTAACACCGACACCGTCTACG
>JAOZTQ010000256.1 GCA_029939085.1 Candidatus Nanopelagicales bacterium | reverse complement strand
GTTATGGGCCAATCACACTTCATCGCGGTCGCCCTCGTTGATTCGCATGGCCGGAATACGACTCCCTTTCGACATAACACCTTCGCCAGGAAGAATCCTGATGATGGCATCGGCTGAGGCGTAATCGAGCACGGTCGGAGTCGTTCGTAAAACCGGACTGGCGACACCCTCAGACGTAATCTGAGCCAAAAGCAAAGTGGTGGATTGTGGGTGCCGTGAGACATCTGCACCCAATGTGAGTGTCAGTGGCTGCTGGGCTCCCCTCCCACGCATAACCCTCAACATCGGCACCACGATGACGTTAAACAGCATTGCGGCACGTATCGGATGTTCGGGTAGTGCGACTACCGGAATCTGATCTTCGCCCAGATCGCCGTACCCAAATGAACCGAGACTTGTCGAGCCTTCGTCATAGGCCACTCGTCCTACTGTCGTGAGAAAGTTCTTCACCGCTGGATCGCTTGCCTCACTCCCACCACTGACGACCACTAAATCGGCTCTGATGAGCTGGTCTTCCAAAGCTTCGCGGATCTCCCGGTTCGACATGGGCACTGGACCGACACGGGATGCCATAGCCCCAGCTTGAGCCGCTGTCGCTTGCAACAAAACGCCGGCGGAGTCGAACCGCATACCAGCAGCAACCGTGTCGACCTGCAGTGACACTAGATCTCCGCCAACGGTCACAACCACAACGCGAGGGGCGGGCAGTACCGAGAGTCGAGGAAATCCCGCAGCCGCGAGAAGGCCCATTGCCCTCGCATCCACCGTACGACCGGCAGCAAGTAATAACGAGCCAGCCTGGGCCTGAGAACCCATCAGCGTGACGCCATAACCGGGCGCAACTGGATGGTCCACTCTGATGGTGGCGCCGACGCCCTCCAAATCATTTGCAGGTACGACGGCATCTGCACCCCCTGGTAGTCGCGCACCCTCGTAAACGGCAACACAAACGCCGGTGTAGACCGGCTGTGAGGTTGCTGCTCCAGGTGAGACACGATCAATGACCTTTAGTTCCGACCCAGGAACTAGCTCTGCTGCCTTGACCGCATATCCCGAAATCTCGCATAGATCGACATTTGGTACTGGTTGCGCCGCCACGATATCTGCGGCGAGCGAGGTGCCCCGCGCGCCCTCGAGCGAAACGTCTAGTGGTTCCAGCGGTGAGAGCCCCCCAAGGAGTTGAGCAAGATGCTCACCAAGGCTCATTGCTAGTCCTAATCTCCTAGTCGACGTTCACTCATCATTGAGGAAAGCCACGAAGTGAAGTCGGGTCCAAGATCGGGATCTTGCATTGCCAAGGTGACCGTCGCTCGCAAGTAGGACTGCTTGTCTCCGGTGTCGTATCGATTGCCTCGAAAGACCACACCGTGAACTCCGCCACCACTTGTCTTGGGTACTGAAACGAGGGTTCGCAACGCGTCAGTGAGTTGAATCTCGCCACCACGGCCCGGAGTCGTGTCATGCAGTACGGAAAAAATCGCCGGATCTAGAACGTACCTACCGATGATGGCCAAGTTGCTCGGGGCTTCATCTGCCGGAGGTTTTTCAATGAGATCGGTGATTTCCACGACGTCATTTTCGCTGGTCGTCCGAACCGCGGCGGCACCGTAAAGCGAGATAGTCTCGGGAGGCACTTCCATGAGGGCGATGACTGACCCACCGAATTTCTCTCGAACTTCGATCATCTTCTGCAAAACCGGATCACGACGATCGATTAAGTCGTCACCAAGTAAAACTGCGAAGGGTTCGTTGCCGATGTGATCCTCGGCCATTCCCACTGCGTGACCAAGGCCAAGTGCCGCACCTTGCCGAATCGAGTGGATCTGCGCCAGTTGATTGACCTCATCAATCAGCGCCAACCGCTCCTCATCACCTTTGTCGCGCAGCACTTGTTCTAGTTCAGCATTCCGGTCGAAGTAATCTTCGATCGCGGTTTTGCCTCGCCCCGCGATAAAGAGCACATCCTGAAGACCAGCCGCCGCAGCTTCGCGAACGACATAATCTATTGCTGGTCGATCAACCACTGGCAACATTTCTTTGGGGACTGACTTGGTCGCGGGCAAGAAACGAGTCCCTAAGCCAGCCACGGGGATAACTGCTTTTCGAACTTGGTTCATGACTCTGAGATTACGCGAGCGCAGAGCGGGATGTCGGAGGCGTGCCGCGGCACTTGATGATGGATGCTGGGGATATGGCGAGCAAATCTGAGTTGCGTCGGGCAGTGCGCCAAGGTCGACGTCAAGAGCAACCTAGGACCGCTGATCAGCGATCCCGCTCACTGATGTCTTTCCTACCAGTGCTGCAGACCTACAGCGATGGTGGCGTGGCTGGTTTCCAGCCGACAAATAATGAGCCTGACGTTAGCCCACTCTTACGCGAACTAAACCGCCGGTCACCGGTGTACTTGCCGCGTATCTCCGATGAAGAACTCGAATGGGTCGCTGCAGAACCTGAAGCACTCGTGGGGGGCCAAACCGGAATTCCTCATCCAGCGGGAAATACTGTCGCAACTGGTTCGGCGATCGCGACACAGTTAGGGATAACGCTGCTCTTGGTTCCAGCACTCGC
>JAOZTQ010000255.1 GCA_029939085.1 Candidatus Nanopelagicales bacterium | reverse complement strand
TGGTCGGCTGGAAGTTCGAGGATGTCGCGGACGTGTAGGTAGCCGATTGGCGTCCCGTTAGAAGTAATGGGGAATCGAGAAAAGCCGGTTTCAGCGGTAGCTGCTAGTAGTTCAGCGGCCGTAGCGTCGGCGGTCAGATTTCTAAGTGAGACAGTAGGTATCACCAGACTTCCTGCCCGATGCGATTCGAGATCCAATGCGCCCTCAGCGAGTTGCGATTCGTTTTCACCGAGCACTCCTTCGCGACGAGATTCCGCAATCAGTGAGGCAACCTCGTCGGCGGTAAATGTCGCTGCCACCTCGTCCTTGGGCTCGATTCGCATGAGTCGTAAACCGAGGTTGGCTAGGGAGTTCAGTAGAGCAATGATGGGTGAAAGAATTCGCGTGAGAAACCATAGCGGTGGGCCCAGCCAAAGCGCTGAACCCTCCGGACGGGCTAGCGCTAGATTCTTGGGAAGCATTTCGCCGATCACGACGTGCAGATACACAACAATTGTCAGTGCGATGACAAATGCGATCCCATGAGCCGCTGATTCCGGCAGGCCCACGGCAATGACAAGTGGCTCGATGAGATGAGCTAATGCCGGTTCAGTTACAGCACCCAAACCAATGGAACACACTGTGATGCCCAACTGTGCCGCGGCGAGCAGCAAGGACACTGATTCCATACCGCGAAGAGTGATCCGGGCCCGACGTTCGCCCGAATCCGCTAACGGTTCGAT
This sequence comes from Candidatus Nanopelagicales bacterium, assembly GCA_029939085.1. Lineage (GTDB taxonomy): Bacteria > Actinomycetota > Actinomycetes > S36-B12. Next base: position 1,861 of record JAOZTQ010000255.1, on the reverse strand, counting down.
TTGGCTGCGTCGCGCTGAAATGATGGCGAACTCAGCGCCAACGAAGAAAGCATTGCCCAGCAATAGAGCTAAGCCGATCCAGAGTCCCGTCATGATGACACCTCTGGGACTGCCGCCAGCGTGTCGATTCTTCGGCCTTCCATGCGGTGAACGGTCAAGTTCCAGCCGGGAATCGTGATGCTCTCGCCCTTGATGGGGATTCGTCCAATCTCCTTCATGACAAGTCCGGCGAGAGTCTCGTAGTCGGGATCATCGACGGCCGGGATGCCGAGTTCCCGTGCTTCTTCGGGACGAAGTAAACCGGATAGCAGCCAGCTGCCATCCTGATGTCGTTGGCTCCGAAGCGCGGGTTTGTCGTGCTCGTCGGCAACTTCTCCTACCAGTTCTTCAACGAGGTCCTCCAGCGTCACTATGCCTGCGGTCCCACCGTATTCATCGACCACAACGACCAGGTGATTCCCGCGGCGGATCAGGGGTAGGACGTCATCCAAGGGCAGTGACTCTGGCACGCTGGCTACTGCAGACATCACGGTACGCACCCTTCGTGTATCACGATCGTTTGGCGGCACGCGCAAAACATCGCGAAGGGTTACAACGCCGACGACCTCATCTAGACCGTCAGACCCGACCACTGGGAATCTAGAGAGCCCAGTACTCCGGCTAGTTGCCAGCACTTCAGCCACGGGCACATTTTGTTCGACCGCAGCAACTCTCGTCCGAGGCGTCATGGCATCTTCGGCGGTGTGCTCACCGAAGCGAAGTGTTTTATCGATGAGATCTGCAGTGCCGGTGGCCAACGTGCCGGATTCGCCGGAATGCCGGACTAGTGAAGCCAACTCTTGCGGACTTCTAGCACTTGCCAGCTCCTCGACTGGCTCTACCCCTAGCCGCCGAAGCAGCCAGTTCGCGCTGCCATTTGTCACGTAAATGATTGGTGTGAAGAGGGACGTGAACATCCGTTGCGCCGGCATCACTAGAGCCGCGATGCGCCGCGGTTGCGAAATAGCAGCGTTTTTCGGAATAAGTTCACCTAGCACCATTTGAGCCGCGGTAGCGATGACCAGAGCCAAGGCGATACTTATCGCAAGCGATGTCTGATCGGATAGCCCGGTTAATCCCAGCGGCACTAACAAAAGTTCAGCGATGGCAGGTTCGGCAAGAAAGCCGACAATGAGCGACGTGACCGTGATACCCACTTGAGCGCCAGATAGCTGAGTAGAGAGGCTCTGAATACCGGCAAGAATCCCCTTGGCGCGCCGATCTCCGGTGGCAGCATCCTCCTCTACCGATGTGCGATCGATAGTGACGAGGCTGAACTCTGCGGCAACGAAAATAGCCTGCATACCGATAAGCAGCAGGACGAGAAACAGCAGAAACCACGCTTCCACACTGCGAGTATTCCAGCGTTAGTGGGCGCTATGTCTGTTTGGGTGGCCTCGGTGCGAGAACGGTCACAAAAGTGACCGACAAGAGTGGTGCTAATTAGTCAGGCTTCTAGCCACACGGATATGCGCCGTGAGTGAGGTTCCTTTTTTATCTGAGTGTCGGGACCAGAACGTTGAGCAATCGATGAGGACCTGAGTGGCCACCTCGACACACACGCTAGTTCCGACGGCATCCGTCGCTAACTCGAGGACGGCATCAACATCTTCGTTTACGGTGACCTCAACCACGCGCCCCAATTGGATTGGATCCGTGAGATTCCGTCGGTCCAAGTTATCCCCTTGTGATCGGGCTTCGTGTCATGCCGAAGGAAGACGAAAAGCACATTTTTCGAGGAACTTTTGGGCCTACCTCAAGCCAACCTCAAGGCAAAAGTTGCTAACCGTGTTTTTATGCCAATTTTGTGAGGGATACCCCT
>JAOZTQ010000043.1 GCA_029939085.1 Candidatus Nanopelagicales bacterium | reverse complement strand
AGAACCCGTTCTCGGCCTTTGGGGAACTCGTGGTTGAGTAATGACATCGACGCGGGTATGGCGATCGCAAAGACTAGAGCCTGCAACGACCGGCCCGCCATGAGCGTGCCGAGACCATTTGCCATACCGGTAATTGCCGAGCCCACTGCAAAAAATATTGCCCCAAAGATGAATGCCTTTTTTGCTCCTACCAGGTCTGAAACCCGTCCCATAAGAACCATGAAGGAAGCCGCTACGACCATATAGACCGTGATAATCAGGCTCGCGCTGTCGGCACTAATGCCGAGATCCTTAACGATTGACGGCAAGGTGACATCAGCGATGGATAGGTCTAGCGCAATCACCAGCAGTGAGACAGCTAGAAAAGTGAATCCCCACCACTTGCGCCGCGTTGACACCTCCGCGGATTCATCGACGGCCTGTCCGATGCTTTCTGTCATTTCGTTGATCCGCTTACTGCTCCTAAGCCGGCCAAAAACAAAGTCTCTGCCGTTGCCACTCGGCGTAGTTCCGATAGATCCACACTTTCGTTCGGTGCGTGAATCGAGGCGCTCGGCTCCTGCGCTCCGGTAGCGATGATGGGTAATTCTGGAAATGCGGATACCAGATTTGCAACAAACGGAATCGAACCACCAGCACCTTGTCGCACTGCTTCACGACCGAAGGCTGTGGCCATCGCCGCTGAATAGACTTCATAGACGTCATGGCTGGTATCAAGTCGGGTACCAGCAGCGCCCATATCGGGTTCAAAGTCTGCTTGCAGACCCCATGGTGTGTGTCGAGCAATATGCCGTGCAATGGCTGTCGTGGCCTCATGCCAATCAGTGCCGGCGGGAATACGCACGCTAATTTTCGCTCGGGCTTCTGGGACTATTGCTGTCGCTGCGGTAGCAACTTCGGGAGCATCGAGACCCACAACACTCACTGCGGGTTTTGAAATCAAGCGATCCGCTAGCGATCCGGTGCCCACGAGATGAGCTTTGGCATCTAGACCAGCCAGGTTTCGAAACAGTTCCTCGGAAACGTCGGCACCATCCCAAGTTCCGCTGGGGATCCCATCGATGGCACAGTCATCATTCTCATCAGTCAACGTGGCGAGGAGTTTAATCATCGCAGTGAGCGCATTGGGGGTAGGGCCACCGAAGAGACCACTGTGGACCGGTCCTGGAAGAGTTCGGATCGTGACAATTCCTTGCGCGATTCCTCTCAGCTCAGTAGTGAAAGTAGGAATACCAAGTTCGACCCCGCCCATATCGTTAATCACGACCGCGTCCACATCTGAAAAAGCTTGTGGATTATCAGTCGGCCACTCCTCGAAGTCACCCCCATGCTCCTCTTCACCCTCGAGGAGTATGCGAAGTCCGATGGGCGGTTGTTCGCTAATGGCCCTTAGGCAGGTTAAGTGAGTGATCACGCCGGATTTGTCATCGGCGGCCCCTCTGCCATACATGCGACCATTCCGAATGGTCGGTTCGAATGCAGGTGTTTCCCATTTCTCGGCCTCGCCCGCGGGCTGTACGTCGTAATGTGAGTAGAGCAAAACGGTGGGGGCGCCGGGCGGTCCGGCAAGATCAGCCCGAACGGTTGGCACGCCAGACTCCCCAGTTAAGGTCTCCACCTGAGTAGCCCCTGCTTGATCGAATAAGTCGGCTATGGCGTTGGCGCAATCGATTACGGGTTTGCGGTCGTATCCCGGAAAGTTGATCGACGGAATGCGAACGAGATCGGCCAAATCTGATTCGGCTTGCGCCATAAGATCATCGACTTTTTGGCTAAGACGGTGGCTCTCAGTGTCATCCAAGTTGAAGCTCATGCCTATACGCTAGCCAGCCCAGTTCAGTCTGGCGCGATAGCGCCCGCTACAACTGTTGAGAACATGATGACGAGTGAAAGAAAAACCGGAACGTCTGGCAGACTCACGGTATGCAAGACCACGTCTACCTGGCTCTACTCCCGGATGAGGTTTTGGGTCTGCCATTGCATCCGTTGGTGGTCCACGGTGTAGTCGTCCTGGTTCCGTTGGCGGCTTTAGGAACATGGGTTATGGCCAGCAGTGGACGTCGTTCTGTTCGCTACAGCCCGGCGGTCGTTTTTGTGGCATTTGTTGCGGTGCTCAGTGCCTTTGTTGCTCGCTGGAGTGGCCAGCAGTTACAAGAAGAATTGGGTTTCTCGGGAGCCCAACATTTTGAGCTTGGCAACTACGTGCCATGGGTCGCGTTATTGCTGTTTGTGGTGATTGTCATTTTGACGTTCATGGATAGACAAAATGACGCATCACGAAACATCGTCGGAAAGATTTTTGCGCTGGTTTGCTCGCTCATAGCGCTCGGTGCCGTAGTTCTTGTCGTCATCACTGGACACAGTGGTGCGGAGTTGGTCTGGAGCTAGTTAATTTCCTGACTGGAAAGTGACCGCAGTAGTCGTCTCAGTGATTCCAATCGTGCTTCTCCCGCTGGACCGGCTCCGCCACTTGCCACCCAGTCATCAAGTGCACAGTGTGGCGGCAAATGATCACAACCGCGGGGACATCCGGCCGCGCCATCGGCAAGTTCCCCGAAAGCTTCCAGGATTTTCCCGGGATCGATATGGCCTAATCCGAAACTGCGTAACCCTGGCGTATCGATGATCCAGCCGCCGCCGGGTAACGAAAGACCCACGGCTGAGGTCGAAGTGTGTCGGCCTCGCCCGGTCACCTCATTGACTGCACCTATTTCCCGATCGGCTTCCGGTACGAGACGGTTTACTAGAGTAGATTTTCCGACGCCTGACTGGCCGATCAAGACTGTCGTCCGATTAGTCAGCAGGTCCTTCAACTCTGTGACGGGTTTCTTTGAACTTGTTCGGACAAGCCTCATTCCAAGAGCGCGATAACCGGCGGCGAGATCATCCGCAGAATCAAGGTCGGTTTTCGTAACGATAAGCAGCGGTTCCAATCCAGCGTCTAAGGCAGCGACGAGACACCGGTCGATAAATCTTTCTCGCGGAGCGGGGTCGGCTGCTGCAACGACAACTCCGAGAATCTCGGCGTTGGCGACCACAATTCGTTCAGTTGCGTCATCATCGTCAGGAGTTCGCCGCAGCGCGGTCGAACGCTTGTCGACCCGAACGATCCGAGCAAGTGATCCAGGCGTGCCAGAGGTATCGCCGCTCACGCCGACCCGATCACCTACGACGATTCCTCTCCGTCCCAACTCGCGGGCCCGCACCGCCGTAATGCGAGTTCCATCGTCTGCCAAGACCACCCGGAAGCGCCCCCGGTCCACTGTCAGCACGAGGCCGGGTCGGGCATCTCGATGCTCCGGTCGATCCTTGCTCCTTGGTCGAGATTTCCGTCCCTGAGGTCGGACGCGCACGTCCTCTTCGGTGTATTCGCGTGGCATCAATCAAACAACCGTTTTGTTGCCAGTGACCAGATCTTGCCAAATGCGGGGAAACTCGGGAAAGGTTTTACCGGTTGTCCCGATATTTTCTATGCGGACATCAGGTACTCGAAGTCCAATGATCGCTCCCGTCGTAGCCATGCGATGGTCATGGTAAGTGCGCCAGTCGCCGCCGGATAGTTTCGCGGGGTAAATCTCAAATCCATCGGACTTTGCTGAAACGTTGCCGCCGAGTCTGTTCAGTTCCGTTGCCAGGGCCTGCAGGCGATCCGTTTCGTGACCGGCAATGTGGCTAATTCCGCTGAGTTTCGAGGGACCGGTTGCAAGGGCGCACAGTGCCACCACATTGGGGACCAGTTCACCCAAGTCGCTGAGATCTCGCTCGATTCCGTTTATCTCACCGGTACCTTGAACGGTCAGACCGGTGTCTGACAAGACCGTGTCCGCACCAAGTTCGCTCAACAGCTCTCTGACTGCAGCGACAGGTTGCAGTCCGTCCGGAGGCCAACCGGCAATCTCGACACTTCCACCTGTCACAAGCGCCGCTGCGGCAAAAGGTAAGGAATTCGAGATGTCTGGCTCAACCTTGCGATCTCGCGCCTCAATGACTCCCGATTCGATTGACCAGGTGGCGTTTGTCGGATCGGTGGTGTCAACCGTGACCGGGACCCCGTGTTCTTGCAGCATGCGCACGGTCATCTCAATATGCGGTAGCGAAGGTATCGGGCCGCCACGATGGCGCACGCTGATGCCTTCTCGAAAGCGCCTACCGGGCAGAAGCAAAGCACTAACGAACTGACTGCTCGACGACGCATCTAGGGTTACGGAACCGCCGGAAACCGCTCCGTCTCCGCGGATCGTAAAGGGAAGCCCCGGTGAACTCTCAGTCGAAACCTCTATCCCAAGATCCTTCAGCGCCGAAATGGAGGTTGCCATAGGACGTTCTCGAGCTCTGCCATCACCGTCGAAACGAATGTCACCGCGTGCCAATGCAGCAACCGGCGGCAAAAAGCGCATCACCGTACCTGCAAGACCGCAATCGATATCAGCCGGGCCGCGTAACTCACCCGGGAACACATGAGTGGCTCGAGTTGCTACGTCGATTTCGCAGCGCACACCCAGCGAACGAAGGCCCGCTAGCATCAACTGAATATCCCGCGCATCGAGCGGTAAGCCGGTTAACGTGCTCGGGCCGTTGGCTAGCGCAGCCAGCAATAGCGCCCGGTTAGCCATCGATTTAGATCCGGGGACAGTCACCTGACCGCGTATCGGGGATGCGGCAAAGGGTGCAGGCCACATCGTTTCCGTCATGAGGGCAGGGTATCGGCCCTGAGGTGATTGACCGAGGCGGAATCGAAGGCCGATAAGAGATATCGGACGGACTTGGTGAGATACACCACCCCAAATGTGTCAGTTCAAGGAGGATCGGGCATCCTAGACTCATTGTGATTCGCCTCGCCCAGACGATGTGGTGCTCAGTTGAGCGTCCCGCTGGGCTTAAAGCACAAGGCGATTTGGCGAGATACGGAGTTGAGAATGAGCGTTCCGGGTCTGGATAACCCTCCGACTAAGAACAAGAAGTTGCTGGAATGGGTCGAAGAAGTTGCGGCTCTAACAAAGCCCGATCGAGTCGAGTGGTGCGATGGTTCCGAAGACGAATGGAACCGTCACACGAGTCAGCTCGTCGACAGCGGAACCTTTATCCGACTCAACCCGGAGAAACGCCCCAACTCCTTCTTGGCGCGATCGAACCCATCTGATGTGGCACGTGTCGAAGACCGCACCTACATCTGCTCAACCCGTGAAGAAGACGCTGGTCCGACCAATAACTGGATGGAGCCATCCGAGATGCGGGGCATCTTGAATGGTTTATTCGATGGCTGTATGCGTGGACGCACCATGTACGTTGTGCCATTCTGCATGGGCCCGCTAGGGTCGCGGATCTCACAACTGGGTGTTGAAATAACCGACTCACCTTATGTCGTTGTGAATATGAAAATCATGACTCGCATGGGCTCGGCCGCACTTGAACAGCTTGGTGAAGATGGTGACTTTGTCCCCGCGCTACATACGGTAGGGTTCCCGCTCGTCGATGAAGCCGGCAATGCTCGAGACGATGTCGCCTGGCCTTGCAGCGATACGAAATACATCGTGCATTTCCCAGAGTCACGAGAGATCTGGTCGTATGGATCCGGATATGGCGGCAACGCTTTGCTCGGCAAGAAGTGCTTCGCGCTTCGGATCGCCTCAGCGATGGCTCGCGATGAGGGCTGGATGGCCGAACACATGCTGGTTTTGAAACTCACCAGCCCAGCGGGAGAAGTGAAATATATTTCGGCCGCCTTCCCGTCGGCCTGCGGTAAGACAAACCTGGCCATGCTGGAACCCAGCGTTCCGGGTTGGAAAGTGGAAACTGTAGGCGATGACATCGCTTGGATGCGTTTCGGTAGTGACGGTCAGCTATATGCCATCAATCCCGAAGCAGGATTCTTTGGTGTGGCGCCTGGAACCGGCGACAAGACCAATGCAAACGCGGTCAAGACTCTGTGGGGCAACTCGATTTTCACCAATGTTGCGCTGACTGATGAGGGCGATGTCTGGTGGGAAGGTCTGACGGAAGAACCACCGGCGCACCTCACCGACTGGAAGGGCAACGACTGGACCCCCGCAAGTGAGGATCCCTCAAGCCATCCAAACGCGCGCTTCACCGCTCCCGCCGAACAATGCCCGTCGATTGCCCCTAACTGGGAGGACCCGGCTGGCGTTCCGATTTCAGCAATCCTATTCGGGGGGCGTCGAGCGACTAACGTTCCACTGGTCAATGAGGCCCGAGATTGGCAACACGGCGTTTTCCTCGGTTCGTCGATTGCTTCGGAACAGACTGCTGCCGCCGAAGGCACAGTTGGAGCGCTACGCCGCGACCCGTTTGCGATGCTGCCGTTCTGTGGCTACAACATGGCCGACTACTGGGGTCATTGGCTCAAGATCGGCAATATGACTGATGCCGACAAGTTGCCCAAGATCTTCCAGGTCAACTGGTTCCGCAAAGACAGTGACGGAAACTTCATCTGGCCAGGATTTGGCGAAAACTCGCGAGTGCTGTCGTGGATCGTCGAACGTGTTGAGGGTCGGGTTGCGGCGGAAGAGACACCGATCGGTAACCAGCCCAAAGACGGTGACCTCTACATTGACGGACTCGATCTGAGTCAAGAGCAGCTCGCCGAACTTTTCGAAGTGGATGCGGAGTCTTGGTTGGCCGAATGCGATTTGACGGAGGAGTACTTCGACAAATTCGGTGACAAAGTTCCCGCCGCGCTGCGTGAAGAACTGGCTTCGTTGCGCAGTCATCTCGAAGCAGCCAAGTCCTAGCTTCTGCGTGAGGCCACCGGCAGGTGAAGTCGGCGGTCATGGATTGCGCCTAGCAGGGCAACGGCAGTTGACCTACGTCGTTGCGTGGAATCCTCTACGCTGCAGACGTAGATCGAACGCGACTGCTTTAGCTCTTCTATGGAGGCGGATGGCATGCGAAAGCTAACTTCGACATTCACTTTCCTTGGTGTTGCGACTGTTCTGGTGCTGTGTGGATGTAGCGCTTCTGTTTCAGTGGGCGAATCTGCGCCAGAAGATCTGCCGCAATCCGTCAGCAGCGGGGAAGTGGAAGTTCAGGCACAGGATGCGCTCACGCAGCAGGTGGGTCAACAGGCTCCACCGGTTACCTGCTCTGAAGACTTACCAGCAGAAGTTGGTGCGACTATCACCTGCAGCATGTCTGATGGCCAGGTCACCTATGACGTGCTGATTACAGTGACATCAGTGGCGGACGACAAGGTTAACTTCGACGTACAAGTAGCTGACGTACCGTCAAGTCAGTAGGAACTGCTAGCGAACCTAGAAGTTCTACCTGGACCCAGGAATACCAGCAGATCATTGTCGAGCAAGGTCGTGCGATTCGGGGACACACCTCAAATTCCGGCAAAGGCGGCGTCTCCGCTGTCTAGGCTGTCGATGTGGAACCATTTGTTACGGCTCTGAGTGTCGTTCTCGGCTTCGGATCGTTGGCTCTGGTGGCCTGGGGCTTCATTGATGCGTTCGGTTTCGATAAGGAAGATTTTAGAACCGTGAACCGGATGCCCAGGTTGGTGTGGATACTTATTCTTCTCGTGGGATTTTTCCTGTTGCTATTGGTTGGAGCCCGGGAAGTCATCGCGAATCCGGTGAGTTTAGGTGGGGCAACTTGGGTGGCCGTCATGCTGGCTACTGGTGTGTACTTCTACGATCAACGACCGAAATTGCGATTAGCTCGGGAGCGTCGGGTCAATTAAACCCTGTGAAGTAAAGAGTCTCCGCAGGTTTGGTGCACGGTGCCTTGTCCGTTAATCCGGATTCGTTGTCGCAGGAATACAAACTGTCGGGAAGTTAACGGTGCACTAGTGGATTGACTCGACAATCTTCAGCCACCGTGAAATTGCCAAGAATGTTATTGCTTAACTGCAGGAGCCCCCCGCCTAAGCGGGGGGCTCCTGCAGTAGGGCTAGAGCTATGGGAGCTTAGTCACCAATAGTTGCAACCATGATCGCCTTGATGGTGTGCAAGCGATTTTCGGCCTGTGCGAAAGCAATGTTTGCATTTGACTCGAAGACGTCGTTTGTCACCTCGAGTCCATTCTCCATGCCGGTGGATGCTGCAACATCCTTTCCAACCTTCGTGTTGGTGTCGTGGAAGGCAGGCAAGCAATGCATGAACTTGGCATCTTTGGTGCCGGTGCGATCCAGTGCGGCGCGGTTGACTTGGTAGGGCTGAAGTAGTTTCACGCGTTCGTCCCACACTTCCTTCGGCTCACCCATAGAAACCCACACGTCGGTATGTAGAAATTCCGCTCCAGGAATCGCTTCGTCGGGATCTTCAGTCAGCATTACTCGAGCACCACTTTCCTCGGCGCGAGCATGCGCAGCGTCCTGCACCTCTTTCGAAGGCCACAAATCTTTCGGTGAGCAGATACGCACATCTGATCCCATGATGGCGCCCATGATGAGCAGTGAGTTACCCATATTGGATCGTGCATCACCCATATAGGCATAAGACACGTCCGAAATAGGTTTACCTCGGCTGTATTCACTCATGGTGAGGAAGTCGGCAAGCATCTGAGTGGGATGCCACTCGTCGGTGAGTCCATTCCATACCGGGACGTCGGCGTACTCGGCCAGTTCCTCGACGTTTTCGTGAGCGGCACCTCGGTACTCAATTCCATCGTAGAAACCAGAAAGCACTCGTGCGGTGTCCGCGATCGATTCCTTATGGCCTAGTTGCGAACCACTGGGGTCAAGATAGGTGACGCCAGCGCCTTGATCGTAGGCGCCGACCTCGAAGGCACACCTTGTCCGCGTCGAAGTCTTCTCGAAGATCAGCGCCACATTTTTGCGTTGCATCCGCTGACGTTCGTTGCCTGTGTACTTTGCGCGTTTGAGGTCACGTGACAGGTCGAGTAGGAACTGTAGTTCCTGAGTGGTGAAATCTAACTCTTTAAGGAAATCCCGATTACGTAGGTTGACCGGCATGGTCGTCCTTTCTTGTTGTGTTCTCTATTTTTGTTCTTGCGGTGTGTCTAGTAGATGAGTGCTGCAGGGCGACCTTGATCACCCTGCAGCGTAAAAATCACTCGTCGGCTGAACCTCGCTCCATTGGACATGACATACAACGAGGTCCGCCTCGTCCCCGGCCAAGTTCATTCCCGACGATGCCGATGATTTCGATCCCGTTTCGACGCAGGAAGGTGTTCGTCGTCTCATTTCGGTCATAACCAAAAATGACCCCGGGTGAAACGGTGAGGAAGTTATTGCCGTCGTTCCACTGCTCGCGCGCCGCACCGAGTTCGTCGATAGGCGTATAGAGCGGAGTGACTTTA
>JAOZTQ010000042.1:2262-9359 GCA_029939085.1 Candidatus Nanopelagicales bacterium | reverse complement strand
CTCTTCGGCAACGAGCCGGTGGCCTCACGGGGAATATCAAGTCCGGTATAGACGTGATCTGAGGTGGAGTATGTCTCGATTGGCTTATCGAAAGGTAGCCGCAGTGCGCGATCAATCATCGCCCAACGGGCCAGATCTTCCCAGTCCACCAAGGTCACGGCGACTCCGGTAGATCCGGCTCGACCAGTGCGACCAATTCGGTGTACGTACGTTTTTTCGTCGTCGGGGCATTCGTAGTTGATCACGTGGGAGACGTTGTCGATGTCGATGCCGCGAGCGGCTACGTCGGTAGCTGCCAAAACGTCGATCTTTCCACTGCGAAAAGCGCGAAGTGCTTGTTCCCGAGCACCCTGACTTAGATCACCGTGGATTGCACCTACTGCGAAGCCGCGTTCAGTTAGGTCGTCCACGATGCGCTGGGCCCGGCGTTTGGTACGGCTGAAAATAATGACGAGTTGGCGATTGTTCGCCTGCAGGACTCTGGCCACAACTTCCATCTTGTCCATCGGGTGCGCTCGCCAGACATGCTGTTCAATCGCATCAACAGTCGCGGCCTCATCATTGATGTCGACTGCGCGGATATGGGTTGGCTTCTCCATATAGCGGCGCGCCAAGGAGACAATCTGGCCAGGCATGGTCGCGGAAAACAGCATCGTTTGGCGTTGGGCAGGTACCTTCGCAACGATCCGTTCCACGTCAGGGAGAAATCCCATATCGAGCATCTCGTCGGCTTCGTCGAGTACGAGATACCTGACCTCTGAAAGATTGAGATGTCGTTGTTGCACCAGATCAATGAGACGTCCGGGTGTGCCCACCACGACCTCAATACCTTGATTGAGAGCCTCGATTTGTGGTTCGTAGGCTCGACCACCGTAGATCGTCAGTACCCGGACCTGGCGATGTTTACCTGCCTGCTCTATGTCTTTAGCCACCTGGATCGCCAACTCCCGAGTGGGAACGACGATAAGTGCCTGCGGCAAGGTCTTGGGCTCGTCAACATCACCGGGGGCAGATATTCCCTGCAGAATGGGCACTGCGAATCCCAAAGTCTTTCCGGTTCCAGTTTTGGCCTGGCCGATCAGATCGGCACCACCCAACGCGAGCGGTAGCGTTTGGGCCTGAATCGGAAAGGTTCGTTCGATACCGTCCTCGGCTAAAGCCCGGAGCGTCTCTTCGCGAACTCCGAGTTCGGCGAAGGTTGGTTGTTCTGCTGGCGTACTGTCTTCATTAGTGCTGTCTTGCGACACAAGTTCTCCGAAATCTAGGGGCGCCTGCGCTGCTGCGAAGGGGTAGGTTCTTTACCTTTGCGCCTTACGCGCGGGGCGACGCGATACGTGTAAGTCTACGCTGTGCCACTGAGCCGTGCGGTATGTGGCTAGGCTGCTGTCATGACCCCAGCTCCTGATGACCCCGCGGTCCTGGATCTCCTCGGTCTGATTGCCTGCGGTGAGTTGTTCGCGTTTGAGAACCTCACGAGGGATTCGGCGCTATCAAGAACGTTAGATGCCAAGGCTCAACTAGGTGAAATAGCTTGCCGAGAGTTTGGTCATTTCCAACTCGTTAGACAACGCCTTGAAGAGCTTGGGGCCGACCCCGATGAACTCGTGAACGGGTACATTCCGATCTTGAGTGACTTTCACGGCAATACCGAACCGCGAGACTTACTTGAAGGCTTATTGAAGGTCTACGTCGGTGATGGCATCGCAGCGGATTTCGGCCGCGAGGTGGCCAGTCTTGTCGATCCGGAGACTAAGAGTTTTATCGATGAGGTTCTCTCCGAGACTGGACAGGCCGAATTCGTCGTGCCATACGTGCAGAAAGCACTCTCTGAGGATCCTGGCGCAGCAGGCCGTTTGGCACTGTGGGGTCGTCGACTTATGGGTGAGGCTCTCGCTCAAGCGCAACGAGTGGCCGCAGATCGCCCCGACTTAGCCCAGTTAGTTATGGGTGGCCCCGGATCGGCAGGCTCTGGATTAGCTGAGTTCAGCAATATGTTGGCTCGGCTCACCGAGCGGCATAGCGACAGGATGGAAAGTCTCGGCTTGTCGCCGTAGCAGGTTTAACCTGCGCCAAAGCCCACGCGACGTTTCGCTGGAGCACCAACTTCGACATAAGCCACTTTGTCGGTGGGGATCAACAGTTTTGCGCCCTGTGCGTCAGTTACCGTGACAAGTTCGCCTTCGCTCCAGCCTGCCGTTAGTGCCGCTTCGATTGCTTCAGGCTCTGAACTTTCGAAAACGAGTTCCCGGGCGGTGTTTTGAATACCTACTCGGACTTGGACCCGTTCGGAGTTTTGAGACTTTGCGGCGGTCTTACTTGCGGCGCGCTTACGTGTCGTCATGGTGTAGCTCCCTGCTGATCACTAGTGGGGTTTTTGGGAAATCCAGAAATTCCTCGCCATGCCAGCGAAGCCAACAAACTCGCAGCTTCAGGTCGGTGAATGCCATCTTGATCGCGGAGCCAGTGCCGTGCAGCAGTCTGGGCCAGTCCGATGAGGGCGTAAGCAAGCAGTGAGGACTCTTCGCCAGGCAGGCCGGTGTCTTCGGCAATGACCTGAGCCACCATCTCAGCGCACTGCGCGTTGACCTGTTCCACTCGCGCTCGCACATCGGGAAGATTGACTAAATCGGATTCGAAGACCAAGCGGTAGACCGCATCTTCCTGTGCCATGAATCCCAGATATGCATCGATAGTGGCTGTTACGCGGCTGCGATTGTCGGGACTTGATTGCAGCCCTTTGCCAACGGCTGCGAGAACATCTTCTACCCCAGCATCGAGAACGGCCAGATATAACTCTTGCTTGGAACTGAAGTGCTGGTAGAGCACAGGTTTGGTGACGCCCGCCCTGCGAGCGATGTCATCCATGGCGGCAGCGTGGTAGCCGGAATCTACGAATACCTCTCGAGCGGCAACCAGGATCAGCTCACGTCGTTGCTCGCGGGGGAGTCGCGCTCCACGGGGGGCTGGTGAGCTCATTCCGCTATCTTACTGGCCAGTAACCACGGAACTTGCTTTGGCTCTCTGTGACTTCGGTTTCGCTCGAGCGGCTGTGACGATACCTTTGGATCATGTCGTGGGAACACTTGCCAGACCCGCCGCCGGTGAAAGAGTACTGGCTGGAAGATCGAATGGTTACGGTCCGCAGGGTCAATGACGGCGGTACCCCGACCGTTTTCGTACATGGCCTGGGCGGTTCCAGTTTGAACTGGACAGATTTCGGACACTTAATGCGGGGGCGCCTCGATTCTTGGGCGATTGATCTACCCGGCTTCGGATGGTCCCCCCCGCCTCGAGATGGTGATTTTTCGTTACCGGCTCAGGCAGCGGCTGTGCGGGACCTCATTCGGGAGGAAATTCAGGCTCCGGTTCACCTCTTTGGCAACTCGATGGGCGGGGCGATATCTGTGCTGCTCGCGGCTTCCAACCCAGAACTGGTGCGAAGTCTGACGCTGATCTCGCCAGCTTTACCTGGTGGCAAGATCAAGCGCAGTAATGCGCACATGCCGGTAATCGCGGTGCCCGGGATTGGCGAGCGACTTATTTCGCGCTACTTGGAAATGCCCGCAGATCAGCGTGCCCGGACGACCGTTGAGGTATGTTTCGGCGACATCAATCGTGTACATCCGCAAAGAATGGCCGAGGCGATCGAGGAAGTGAAGCGTCGCGATCAGTTGAGTTACCCCGCTGACGTGTTCACGAAAGCGACTCGTGGTCTGATTCGAGGAATGCTTTCGCGCAAAGATGGTGGCCTGCTCGGGGCAGCGGGTCGGGTTGAGGCGCCGGTCCTCCTGGTCTACGGCCGACTGGACAAACTCGTCGATCCTCGAAATGCGACGAAGCTAGCCGACAGTTTCAAGGATGCCCGGGTCGTAGTCTTGCCGGATTCAGGACACGTTGCGCAAATGGAGCATCCAGAGATGGTGGCTGCAGCCTGGCGCGATCTTATCGGTTCACCACATCCAAGTAGCGCCCGCTGACCGCCGGAGCGAGGCTGTCAGATTTGGGTAGGTAGTTTCGTACACTCACAAGGACCCTGATCAAATCTGGACATCACGTACTGAGCAACTTCGGAGCGTGGCAAGAAGGGTTTGTAGGCCTAGTTTGAGGAGACATCATGTCGCTTCCCCCGCTGGTTGAGCCAGTTGCGGAACTAACAGTCCCCGAGGTGCGACGTTACAGTCGCCATCTCATCATTCCCGATGTTGGTATGGCTGGGCAGCGGCGACTCAAGAGCGCGAAAGTCTTATGTGTAGGTGCCGGAGGCTTGGGCAGTCCGGCCCTCATGTACCTGGCCGCAGCAGGTGTGGGAACGCTTGGTGTGGTCGACTTCGACGTCGTAGACGAATCAAACCTCCAGCGACAAGTAATACATGGCGAATCCACAATCGGGATGCCGAAGGCTGAATCAGCTCGTCAGCGAATAGCCGAGATCAACCCGTTGGTCGAGGTGCGGGTACACCGGGAACGGTTGGAATCCGCCAATGTCCTGGATCTGTTCGCGCAGTACGACCTGATAGTGGATGGGACGGATAACTTCGCAACGCGCTATCTGGTCAATGACGCATGCGTCTTCCTGGGTAAGCCTTATGTGTGGGGGAGCATCTATCGATTTGAAGGTCAGGCTTCAGTTTTTTGGTCGGAGCATGGCCCTTGCTATCGCTGTCTATATCCGGAACCACCACCCCCTGGCATGGTGCCGTCATGCGCCGAGGGAGGGGTTTTAGGAGTTCTCTGCGCGTCTATTGGATCGATCCAGGTCACGGAGGCCATCAAGTTGCTCACGGGTATTGGAGAGCCGTTAGTGGGCCGCTTGATGCTTTACGACGGCTTAGAAATGACCTATCGATCGATGAAGGTTCGCAAGGATCCGCAGTGCGTGGTCTGCGGAGAAAATCCGAGCGTTACTGAGTTAATCGACTATGAAGCGTTTTGCGGGACTGTGTCAGATGAGGCGGCTGCCGCAGCAAAGGATTCGACGATTTCAGTTGTGACGCTTAAGCAAATGTTGGATGAGCGGGAACGAGGCGAACGAGATTTCGAGCTGATTGATGTTAGAGAGCCAAATGAGTTTGAGATCGTAAGTATTCCTGGGGCCAAACTCATTCCCAAAGGTGACTTTCTTAACGGTAAAGCCTTAGCCAGTCTGCCGAACGACAAGCAAATCGTCTTACATTGCAAAGTTGGTGGGCGTTCTGCCGAGGTGCTCGCTGTAGTTCAGGATGCAGGTTTCGCGGATGCGGTCCATGTTGGCGGTGGAGTCGTGGCTTGGGTGGACCAGGTAGAGCCCGATAAGCCCAGTTACTAGGAGACAGGTCTAGGTTTGATACCAGGCGTAGTGAAGCGCTGAACTTAATCGGGTGGGGCAAGTGGACCTCGCTAGGCGCGAGGGTCATCGAAGCCCGCCTTGCTGTGGGAGCCGTCACAGAACGGTTTTTTTTCGCTATGGCCGCAACGGCAAAGCCAAGCTTTTTCAGCGACCTCGATCACGGATCCATCATCATCGAGAATCTCCACGCTGCCGCTTACCTCGAGAGGACCGTTAGCTGTTACTCGGACACTCATAGTTGCATCGCCCTGCTCCTCGGTTGTGGCTGGTTTATTGCGTTCCGGATCGTCCCAGGTATACGTGAGTGCCCCGGTTGGACAGGTATCTACGGCGGCAGCAAGGGCTTCGGCACCGGCATTCGAAACGTCGATCCACGGTCGAGCTTTAGGTCGGAAGACTTGCGGTAGTTCTCGGACGCAGTTGGCGGAGTGGATACATTTACCAGCATCCCAGTGCACTGTAATTTCGCCTTGATCGTAGTCCCGCTTCGCCTTGTTGGTCGATTCACTCGAACCTGACTTCGCCATAACTTGAAACTCTCTCGAATCGTCGGCCACCGCAACTCGGCTGACCAAAAAATCTGACGAATGTCTCGTCAGAGATATCCCTTTTTCTGTAAGAGATTGAACGCGAGATAGCCGGGAAGAGTGGGCAAGAAGAATGTGATGAGCCGGTATAGCAGAACCGCACTGAGTGCCGGACCGGCCGCCAACCCCGCCACCGTGGTAAGAGCAATGAAGAGTGCACCCTCGACAGCACCAATACCGCCAGGGGTCGGTGCTGCCTGACCTATGACTGAGGCGGTCAAGTAGACCACCGCAACCGCCGGAATGCTCACATCATCCGTATAAGCCATAACGCAAGCCGACAGACAGGCGATATAGCCCAGATTTAGGAGAAGTATTCCCCCTACGCCTTCGAAGAGTTTCCATGGACGCTGAGCAACTGTGACCAATCTGGGGATGACTTCCTTCATCATGGGACCGATACGCTGCCACACCATTTGACGCACAGGCTTCAATAGAGCGAGCACGCTAATCAGGATGATCGTGACCACGATGACGATAAGGACTACTCGTGACGGGACGAACTGGGAAAAGTCGTTTCGCGTTCCAGTTACTACACCAAATCCGATGAGCAAGAGGATATGAACGACGAAGGCGCCGACTTGGGATACTCCGATACTCGCAGTCGCTAACGCTGGATGAATCCCGACTTTTTGCAGGTAGCGGAGGTTGATCGCAACCGCTCCCAACGTAGGTGGCGCGACCAAGGTTGCGAAGTCACCTGCAAGCTGTGCTCCGGTAGTGGGAACTAGCCGAAGTTTCTCAGGGACAAACCCGCTCAACGACCAAGCCGCGGCCGGATACGTCACAAGTGAGGCCAACAAGGCGGGCACGACCCAGTACCAGTTGGGATCAGCCAATTCATCGAATCTGAATTGTGAGACCTGTGAGACCAAGAAAAAGATTGCGATGGTCAGCAGAACGATCATGACCACTGTGCGCGGTTTGATCCGTTCGAGTTCGATGTGCTCAACCGATGCATCTGGTTGCGCCTCGATCAGCGAATCGCGGATAGCGATTAGTAGATCCTTATCTTTGCGAATTGCCTTCTTGGTAACGCTGCTAAAGGCAACCGGTTGCAATACTGGAAGCGCCGTGGCGATAACCGAACTACCGAGAGTGCGTCGACCCGAACTGACTGCACGCTCGGCACCAACGAGTAGGCCGAGACTGCAGAGTAACTCAGCAAGGTCAATCCGGAGTGC
>JAOZTQ010000042.1:0-2162 GCA_029939085.1 Candidatus Nanopelagicales bacterium | reverse complement strand
AGAGCAATCTGCCATCGCTCAAGACTGAGATACTCGATAGCGCCCTGTGCGATTTCAACGATGACAACGGCAACTACGAGGCCAATGAACGCATCCAACAACTGCCGGCCGCGCCCACGTACCAATAAGTCAACGGTGGCGGCTACTGGGAGGACGAAGAGTCCGATCAGGGCGATAAAGCTCAGCACGGATGAGAGAAAACCGGGCAGTCGCTGCGATGCCGCTGATACGTCTGCGCCAATACTTGATGTGGCGGTGGTTGCGAAATAGGCAAAAGCTGCGACGGTAACGCAGGCTGCGACCGCCACGATGAGCCGTACCAGATCCATGGGTCGACGCAGACGTTTACTCACTACCCCGTCTTCTATGACCAGGGTCTGCTCTTTCGCCTGGACATCCTGTTCTTCAGTTTCGGCAATTTGATCCGCTTCGGCCTTATTCGGTTCGGTGTTCCAAACTCTCGCGGTGGTTTCGTCGGGGCCAACCCCGGGAGCTAGCGATTCCTGATCAGCCTGATGGCTCTCGGGCGCTGAACTGTCCATCGCCGCTTCTCCACTAGTTTCAGAGGTCACCGGAGCCGTTGGCTGTCCAGAGCCACGTTCAGGGGACGTCATGCCCTGATCTTGTCATGACCCGAGCCGGAAAGTACGGGTACGTCGGACCCCCGTGTTCAACTAACGGAAGTGGGTGTTCCACGAGGCATGCGCTATAGAGCTCTGTTACCAATAGCCGGATAGTGGAATAGCCGGACTGAATAGACGCTTGATGGGCGGTTACGTGAGGTTGATCAAGGCAGAATTGTCCCTGGTCTCAATGGTGGTGCGACAGGCCGAGCGTGCCCACGAAGTTTGGGCGTCTAGGTTCAGTTAGTTTCTGTTGAGTGCCATTAGCACTGCAGTCGAGTGCTTGATGACTAGCTAGGGGAGTCTGGTGACGAACGCATCGTTAGGTGGGTCTTCGGTTGAATCTTGGCGTCCCGATGATGTTCAGGCTGAAGTGATCTCCCGAGAAGATTCGATCCTGTTGCTGGGTGCTGCTGGATCCGGAAAGTCCACCACGATCCGAGCTGTCAGCAAACAGGAGACTGAGCGATTAGGCGCTGATCGGGTACTAGGGATTACGCACGATCGCTCGCAAGCACGTTCCTGGCAGGCCGAGGTGGCTCAGCAAATGTCCGGTCTGGCACCTCGTATCGCCACCGTGGTTGGTTTGGCGGGGACGGTTCTGATGGAAGCTGGTGGCTCAGCACCCTTGCTGCTCACGGCACCGGAGCAGGAACTCAGAGTGCGAGATTTACTTGCCGGCTCTGTCGCGAATAGATCAGTTGACTGGCCCGAGGAATGGGCGACTGCAATTGGAACGCGATCATTTGCGCGCCAACTCAGAAGGGCTATTTCCGTGATCCGGCTCAACGGTTGGGAGCCGGAAGAGTTGATCAAACATGCTGAGCAGCAGCGAGACTACGAGTGGCGAGCGATTGCGCAGTTTGCGGCGGAGTACCTGCAAATCCTGGACTGGGAAGGTTCCGTCGACTATGTAGAAGCGGTACTGCGAGCTTTCAGGTTCGCCGAGTCCGGAGTTTGGACTGGTCAGCCTTTTGCTGCAGTTGCGATTGATGATGCACAGGACTTGGCACTACTTGAGTTGCGATTCATTCAGTCGGTGATGAGTCCGGGGGCCCGGTTAGTTGCGTCCGCTGATCCGGATCAGGGTGTTTGGTCGTATCGTGGCGCTGATTTGACTGCGTTAACGCAGTTGGTGGCGGACACCTCATGTTTAGTGTTGCCGATGAGCCACCGCGGTTCTGATGTACTGCGAGACACGCGTGATCGGTTAATGCGCAGCACTTGGTACCCCGGGCTACCTGCAGAGATCGCTGACGCCTACCGGGGTCCCGCCGTTGATTCAGAAAGGCAAGGTCAACTGCATCTTCTGGAATTCGATGATGCCGCGGCACAGTCTGCCCATATCGCGGCTAGGTTACGAGCCGCTCGGGCCTCCGGAGTGCGATGGCGTGAGATGGCCGTCTTAGCTGCTTCTGCTCAAGACATTCCCGAGATTGTGCGGGGACTTAGTGTCGCGCGTATTCCCGTATCCGTACCTACTGATGATGTTCCCTTAGTGTCACAACCAGCGGTGGCCACGCTGCTGGCCGCAGCTCG
>JAOZTQ010000254.1 GCA_029939085.1 Candidatus Nanopelagicales bacterium | reverse complement strand
CGTTGCCCAGGTTCATAAGTCGACCCTCGCTCAACAAAATGATGGTGTGGCCGTCCTCAAACCGCCACTCGTCCACCTGGGGTTTGATGTTCGTGCGCTGGGCCAGATCTTCTAGACCCACCACATCAATCTCATTATCGAAGTGACCGATATTTCCGACCACAGCTTGGTGCTTCATACCCGACATTTGTTCCGCGGTGATCACGTCTTTACAACCGGTGGCTGTAATGAAGATGTCAGCGGAGTTCAACACATCTTCCAAGCGAGCTACCTGGTAACCATCCATAGCCGCCTGAAGAGCGCAGATTGGATCGATCTCCGTGATGATGACACGTGCGCCTTGACCCCGTAGCGAGTCTGCACAGCCCTTTCCTACGTCTCCATAGCCACAGACAACCGCGGTCTTTCCGCCAATGAGCACATCGGTCGCCCGATTGATTCCATCGACGAGTGAGTGTCGGCAGCCATACTTGTTGTCGAACTTACTCTTAGTTACAGAGTCGTTGACATTGATGGCCGGAAACAGCAAGGTACCGTCCTGCATCATCTCGTAGAGGCGATGCACGCCGGTAGTTGTTTCCTCGGTTACGCCGATGATCTGCTGAGACATCTCAGTCCACCGTCGCGGCTGCTCGGCAAGAACTCCTCGGAGCAGATCCAGAATGACCCGATATTCCTCGTTATCGTCCTCCGTGGCCAACGGAACGGCCCCCGCACCTTCGAACTCAACACCTTTGTGGATGAGCAGAGTTGCATCTCCGCCATCGTCCAGAAGCATATTGGGGCCTCGCTCTCCCCAGTCAAGGGCTCGCTCGGTGCACCACCAATACTCGGGGAGAGTCTCGCCTTTCCACGCGAAGACCGGCACACCTGCTGGCTCCTCAGGAGTCCCATTCGGACCCACTACAACCGCAGCCGCAGCGTGATCCTGAGTTGAGTAAATGTTGCAAGAGGCCCACCGGACTTCAGCACCCAGTGCCGTTAAGGTCTCGATGAGAACTGCAGTTTGTACGGTCATGTGGAGTGAGCCGGTTACACGAGCCCCCTTGAGTGGTTGGCGTTCGCCAAACTCATCTCGCATGGCCATCAAGCCAGGCATTTCGTGCTCGGCCAGGCGAATCTCATTGCGACCGAACTCGGCTTCGGATAGATCGGCAACTTTGTATTCGAAACTCATGTCTCGTACTCCTGCAAATACGTGGTTAGATTTATCGGGACGAACGGCACGAGACTTCGCTGGTTCGACATGCCATTGTGACATGAGTTAGCGCGATCTGCCCAGATCGGCAAGTGTCAGGATTTCTCGACTTCATTGTCTTCAGGCCGGATGATGTCGGGTTCGATGTAGATGACAAGTTTCTTGTTCGGCACCGCGGCTCGCACTCTTACTTCCGCGGCATCGATAGCTTTTGAAATTTCGGAGCCCGTTTGCTCACGATCAACTCCAATCTTGGCAGCCACTAGGACCTCATCTGGCCCTAGATGTAGGGTCCGCAGGTGAACTATTCCGACGACCCCGTCGCTAGCGGCTAACGCCGTTGTGATCGCGCGTTGTTCCTCAGGTAAGGCACTCTCACCTACCAGCATCGAGGTCATTTCCATTGCGAGAAAGATGGCAATAACTACCAAGAGCAATCCGACTGACATCGCACCGAGCCCGTCCCAAGCGCCATTTCCAGTGATCGTGGCCATACTCACGCCGAACAGCGCAAAGCACAGCCCGACGAGGGCTCCCATATCTTCTAACATCACTACCGGTAGCTCCGGTTGTCGAGTGTCATGTACGAAACGGAAGAGACCTCGACGTCCGCGGACTTTTCTTGACTCTCGAAGGGCTGTTCGTAACGAAAAACTTTCAAGGGCCATGGCAACGAACAGAACCGTGAACGCGACCCAGGCGTCTTCCAGTGGCTCGGGATAGTGAAACTTGTGAAAGCCTTCGTAAAGCGAGAACAGTCCTCCGACAAGAAATAGAACGATCGCGACGACGAACCCATAGACGTAACGAAGTCGGCCATATCCAAACTGATGAGTCTTATCGCGCCTCTGATGCGCCCGCTTGTTTCCGTATAGCAACAGCAGCTGGTTTCCCGAATCCGCCAACGAGTGGATTGCTTCGGACAGCATGGATGATGATCCAGTGAATGCGAAGGCAAGAAACTTGGAGATAGCGATCCCCACGTTTGCGGCAAGCGCTGCCAGTACTGCTTTGAGACCGCCTTCAGTGCTCACGAAGCTTCAGCAGCCGCAGCCGCTCGCCCGCTAGTCGTATATTTAGCCGGATCATTTCCGGGAGGAATAGCTAGGGCATCACCAATGCTGAGTTCGAAGGTCTGGTCACCAACAACGGCACGGCCCGTACCGGCTAGCTGTAACAGGAGCCGATAGCCAGGGTCTGCAAGTTCGACTTCACCGGTCACCGCTACCGCACGAAACGGCGCACCGGAAACCTGGTAGTCAGTGGTTTCCGAACCGCGCAACACAGTCGAATGAAATCGGGAGTCCAGCGCTGCAAGAGCGTCCGGGATCGAGATTTCTTTACTCGTCAGGCCCAACCGCAACACATTGTCGGAGTTACGCATCACCTCGACCCCCAGCCCTTGAACGTAAGCATGCGG
>JAOZTQ010000253.1 GCA_029939085.1 Candidatus Nanopelagicales bacterium | reverse complement strand
GCGCCGTTAATGCTGATCTAAGTTAGTCGGAGGAATCAATGCGGGTAGTAGTGGCTCTTGGTGGCAATGCCTTACAGAAGCGAGGCGAACCCATGACGGTTGAAAGTCAGCGAGATAACGTTCGCAAAGCCTGTCAGGCACTATCACCGGTGGCGCTTGACAACGAATTGGTGATCTCACATGGCAATGGGCCGCAAGTGGGTCTTTTGTCGCTCCAGGCATCGTCTTATGAAGAAGAGTCGGAATATCCGTTTGACGTTTTGGGCGCACAGACTGAAGGAATGATCGGCTATTTCATCGAACAAGAGTTAGGAAACCTCCTGCCCATCGAAAAGCCGATCGCAACTTTGCTGACGATGACGGAAGTCGATGCAGATGATCCCGCAATGGCTGACCCAACAAAGTTCGTCGGTCCGATCTATTCCGAGGAAGACGCTAAGCGGCTCGCCGACGAGCGTGGCTGGACTGTTAAGGCAGATGGCGATGCCTGGCGACGAGTAGTACCGTCGCCCGAACCCAAACGAATTTTTCAGATTCGCCCGATCAAAGTGCTGTTGGACATGGGTGCGGTTGTTGTCTGCACTGGCGGCGGCGGTATCCCGACCATGTATCTGGAAGGGGATCACATAGCGGGTTCTTTCGACTACAACCCGAAACATTTAGTGGGTGTCGAGGCAGTCATCGACAAGGACCGATCGTCAATGGTCCTCGCTGAGGACATCGAGGCAGATCTTCTCGTGATCGCAACTGACGCTGAAGCCGTGTTCCTGGACTGGGGTACACCCGACCAGCGCGGAATTAAGGCAGCTTCTCCGGAACAAATCGAAGAGTTTGATTTCCCGGCTGGCTCTATGGGCCCGAAGGTGGAGGCTGCTGCAGATTTCGCACGCAAACGCCCGGGAGCAGCCGCTGTAATCGGGGCGCTGGAAGATCTGCCGGGGATTCTGGACGGCACTAAGGGCACTCGAGTGAGCACTGAAATCACAGAGATGACATTCCACTCCTAAGCCGGGCGAAGAGTGGTTCTTGGCCGAAACGGGAAGGTACGTGGAATGTGAGGAGTGCGACTTTGACCGGTTGGCCTGCACGTGGGTACCATTACAAGGTTGCTGCGCGGTTACGCATCGTCTGAGTAGGCGGTCCGGCCGCAGGAACAAACACGAACCGTAGGAATCTAGGGAGCAAACGTGCGCACCTATACGCCCAAGCCGGGTGAAATCGAGCGCGATTGGTACGTCATCGACGCGCAAGACGTCGTACTCGGTCGGCTTGCGAGCCAAGCAGCGAAGTTGCTGCGCGGTAAGCACAAGCCGAGTTTCGCGCCGCATATCGATACGGGTGACTTTGTTGTCATCATTAATGCGGACAAA
This sequence comes from Candidatus Nanopelagicales bacterium, assembly GCA_029939085.1. Classification (GTDB taxonomy): domain Bacteria; phylum Actinomycetota; class Actinomycetes; order S36-B12. Next base: position 1,256 of record JAOZTQ010000253.1, on the reverse strand, counting down.
GTGGCCCTCGGCGGATCGAAGGCGACGGATAAGTTGGACTACCGACACTCCAACTACCCGGGCGGTCTCTCGAGTACTTCATACGGTGAACTGCGTGAGGAAAACCCACGGCGTCTCATCGAGAAAGCCGTTGGTGGGATGCTGCCGCACAATACCTTGGGGCGTCAGCAACTGACGAAGCTCAAGGTCTACGCGGGCCCTGATCATCCACATAGCGCCCAAAAACCTAGTCCCTACGAGATCACACAGGTGGCCCAGTGACCGAGCAAGACAACGTAACCGAAGAAGAGACTGCTGAGGTCGTAGCTGAAGTTGCAGCCGAAGCCGTCGTCGAGGAAGTGGTTGAAGAAGCAGCCGCTGAGGCGGTAGCAGAAGAAGTTGTTGAAGAAAGCGCGGCAGCCGTAGAGGTTGTTATCCCTGCTGTCTCCGGTAATGAAACGGCAACGGGACGTCGTAAAGAAGCCATCGCACGTGTGCGGCTACTGCCCGGATCGGGCGAATGGCAAGTCAATGGTCGAACTCTGGCGGAGTACTTCCCCGACAAAGTTCACCAGCAGACCGTCGCCAGCCCATTCGCCATTACTGGAACGCAAGACCGCTTTGACGTTGTGGCTCGAATTGATGGTGGTGGCTCATCCGGTCAGGCCGGTGCACTGCGTCTGGCCGTGGCCCGAGCGCTGAACGATCTCGATACCGAGGCATTCCGCCCCGAACTCAAAAAAGCCGGATTCCTTAGCCGCGACGCTCGGGCCAAAGAGCGAAAGAAGTACGGACTTAAGAAGGCCCGTAAGGCGCCACAGTACTCCAAGCGCTGAGGCCGATATGTCGCGACTGTTTGGCACCGATGGCATTCGAGGGCTGGCCAACCGAGACCTCACACCCGAGCTCGCCTTGGCAGTCGCTCAGGCTGGTGCCAGGGTCTTAGGATCGACTGCCTCAGCCCGTCCGACTGCTGTGGTTGGGCGCGACACTCGTGTCAGTGGAGAGTTTCTTTCGGCTGCCACAGTTTCCGGGCTCGCCGCTGCAGGTGTAGATGTCTGGGACGTTGGTGTTGTACCCACACCGGCCGTCGCCTATCTGACGGATTCGAGTGATGCAGACTTTGGCGTTATGTTGTCCGCTTCGCACAACCCTATGCCTGATAACGGAATCAAGTTTTTTGCTAAAGGCGGCAAAAAACTTCCCGACGAGGTCGAAGACCGAATCGAGGCACAGTTAGATTCGGAGGACCCTGGTCCAACAGGAGCTGAAGTCGG
>JAOZTQ010000252.1 GCA_029939085.1 Candidatus Nanopelagicales bacterium | reverse complement strand
TATCAAGTTGGCGGGAGTCGCTGCTCGATGGCGCAGCGCGTGGTGAGCCAGCAGCCCAGCGGCAGTCAGTTGCGATCGCCGAGCAGATGGACTACCTGGCTCGTGACTGGTTGCAAACTCAGATAGGCAACCTAGCGGGCAATGAAGAGTTGCATCAGGCAGCCGAGGCAGCCGAGGCAGCTTTTGCCAAGACGTCGACCTGGCTGGCGGATGTTTATGTGAGCATGGCCCGGCCCGGAGATGCAGTCGGTGAAGAGTCTCTGCGTCTGCACGCTCGGTTCTTTTCCGGTATGGAAGTAGACCTCGATGAGGCCTTCCGCTGGGGATTAGCCGAAATGGAACGTTTGGGTGCAGAGATGCGCCTCGAGGTCCAGCGGCTCGAGTCAGGGCTGCAACTGAGCGAGGCACATGACTTTCTGATGGAGCAGTCGCGATATCGCATTACCGATGTCGCGGAGCTAGAAAGTTATCTCGCAGGCCTGACCTCTCAAGCTGTGGCGCAGTTGGACGGCAAGATATTCACCATTGACCCTCGAGTGCTCGAGTTGGAGATAAAGATCGCGTCTGAGGAAGACACGGGATTGCCCTATTATCTGCCTCCCAGTGAGGATCTAACACGACCAGGAAGTGTGTGGCTCCCGGTATCAGACGCTCGAGTTTTCGATCGGTTTTGGCTGGATAGCATGTGGTTCCACGAGGGAATACCTGGACACCATCTGCAACTTGGCGCCGTAGCCGTTCATCCTGATCTCAATCGATTCCAGCGAGGTCTAGGCGCGACCTCAGGACACGATGAGGGTTGGGCGTGTTATGCCGAACGATTATGTGATGAGTTGGGGTGGTTCGAGGATCCCGGCATGAGGCTGGGGTACCTCAGTTGGCAGATGGTGCGGGCGATACGACTTGTCGCTGATATCGGGCTACATACTGGACGAGAAATCCCGGGTGGTTACGCCGATGCTGGGGCGAGAATAACTTCGGACTTCGTTGCGTCGTTGTTGTGCAAACGTGCACTTGCAAGTCGTGACTTCGCCTATGCGGAAGTGAATCGCTACTTGGGCGCACCTGGACAAGCGATGAGTTACAAACTCGGAGAACGCGAGTGGCTGGCGGCTAGGGCTGAATCCGAGAAAGTTTGGGGTGCCGATTTTGATCTCAAAAAGTGGCACGATCAGGCACTAAAACTTGGTCCGATGGGACTCGCCCAGTTCCGGCGGGAGATTGCACACCTAAACCGCTGATAGGCTGGTATTCCATGGGTAATGGGAATGCTAAGCATTTGTTTGTCACCGGGGGCGTTGCTTCCTCACTCGGCAAGGGTCTCACCGCATCTAGTCTGGGTAACTTGCTTAAAGCTCGTGGTCTGCGGGTCACTATGCAGAAGTTGGATCCCTATCTGAACGTGGATCCGGGAACTATGAATCCTTTCCAACACGGCGAGGTCTTCGTAACCGATGACGGAGCCGAGACTGATCTTGATGTCGGTCACTACGAACGGTTTCTGGATACCAATCTCCACGGTTCGGCAAATGTCACTACCGGGCAGGTGTACTCGGCTGTGATCGCGAAGGAGCGTCGTGGTGAGTACTTAGGCGACACCGTCCAAGTGATCCCTCACATCACGAACGAGATCAAGTCACGCATCAGGCAAATGGCTACCGATGATGTTGATGTGGTGATTACCGAGGTCGGCGGAACTGTTGGTGATATCGAGTCATTGCCCTTTTTGGAAGCTGTTCGACAGGTCCGGCATGAGATTGGACGAGAAAATGTCTTTTTCTTACATGTCTCACTTCTGCCCTATATCGGACCGTCTGGTGAGTTGAAGACGAAACCAACTCAGCACTCCGTCGCGGCGTTGCGTTCAATCGGTATCCAACCGGACGCCATCGTGCTTCGCGCGGATCGTGATGTGCCCGCGGGGATCAAACGAAAAATCTCAATGATGTGCGATGTCGATAACGAGGCAGTCGTCGCGGCGGTAGATGCGCCGTCTATTTATGACATACCGAAAGTACTGCACTCAGAAGGTTTGGATGCCTACGTTATCCGGCGTCTGGATCTGCCGTTCCGCGATGTGAACTGGTCGGATTGGGATGATCTGCTGCGTCGTGTCCATCGACCAGCACATGAAGTCGAGATCGCACTCGTGGGTAAGTACGTGGACTTACCCGATGCATATCTGTCTGTCAGCGAGGCTCTGCGGGCGGGAGGCTTTCAACAAGATTGCCGAGTGAAACTCCGCTGGGTCACTAGCGATGACTGCGTAACGCTCGATGGGGCCGCTGAACAGTTAGGTGATGTGGATGGCATCTGCGTCCCGGGTGGCTTCGGTGTTCGAGGCATCGACGGCAAACTCGGAGCTCTTCGATATGCCAGAGAGCAGGGCATTCCCGTCCTCGGCCTGTGCTTAGGGCTGCAGGCGATGGTCATCGAGTACGCGCGTAGCGTCCTGGGGTGGGATGACGCTAACTCAACCGAGTTCGATGAAGGAACCAACCATCCAGTTGTGGACACAATGGCTGACCAGCGGGATGTCGTATCGGGTGAGCGAGATATGGGCGGCACGATGCGGTTAGGCCTCTACCCGGCCAAGTTAGCGGCGGATTCCGTTGTGGCGGGTTTGTATGGAGAACCGTACGTCGAAGAGCG
>JAOZTQ010000041.1 GCA_029939085.1 Candidatus Nanopelagicales bacterium | reverse complement strand
GGATCCTGCAGTTGCGTATCCACCCGCTACAAGTACCGAACCGTCTTCAAGGACATTTGCCGTGTGGAGAGCGCGAGGAACACTCATTGAGGCCGCCGCTTCGAATGTCTGCGTCTGCGGATCGTAGATCTCTGTGGTTACGAGGGGCAAAGTTGTGCCTGTAGTAATACCGCCCGCAATCAGCACCCGTCCGTCATTGAGTAAAGACGCCGTATGGCCCGAGCGCGCTTCAGACAGGGAACCCGAGCGAGCGAAAACGCCGGTCTCAGGATCGTAGATCTCGGAAAAAAGTTCAGGTGTACCTCCCACGATCAGGACCCGGCCATCATTCAGTACCGTTGCGGTCCCGCTCTCTCGTGGCACGGCCATGGAGCCAGTAGCCGTAAAGGTCTTACTGCTCGGATCGTAGATCTCGGCAGAACTTAGTTTCTCTCTCGCAAGATTTTCGCCACCGGCGATGAGAACGCGACCATCATCCAGCAGAGACTGTGTTCCGTCTATGGAATCCGCAATCGTCGAGCCCGTGTCCGAAAAGGTGCCGTTCTTCTTGGCCGAACTTGCTGGGACGGCGACTAACGCCCCGGCCGTAAGAACAGCAGCAAAACTTATGGGAATCAGCGAACGAAAAGACGACATGCACCAGACAATATCGAATTGTTGACGCTCGATGAACGCTGAGCAAAGCCGAATAACCAGGTGAGATTTATGGCGTTCGGCCCGGCGCCTCATTGGGGATCGCACCACCGTAGCGGCGGTCGCGACCAGCGTACTGTTCGATCGCTCGCCATAGATGGCGCCGATCTACGTCTGGCCACAGTTCCGGGATGAAAATCATTTCCGCATAAGCGGATTGCCATAGCAGGAAGTTGCTAATCCGCTGTTCTCCTGAACTTCGGAGGAAGAGGTCCACGTCCGGCATATCCGGTTCATCAAGATACTGAGCAAACAATTCCTCATCGATTCGGTCTGGATTAATCGTGCCTGCTCGCGCCTCTTTTGCCAGTCGAGCCGCAGCATCAGCGATTTCAGCGCGGCCGCCATAGTTCACGCACATGGTTAGGGTCATGACGTCATTTCCGCGCGTCATCTCCTCAGCGATTTCCAGCTCTGAGATCACTGACTTCCATAGCCGCGGTCGTCGGCCGGCCCACCGAACCCGGACGCCCATCTCGTTCAGTTCATCGCGGCGGCGACGCACAACCTCTCGGTTGAACCCCATCAGGAACTTCACTTCATCTGGTGACCGTTTCCAGTTCTCGGTGGAGAACGCATACACGCTCACCCACTTAACCCCGATCTCGATCGCACCGCTCACCAGGTCATACAGCGCATGTTCACCTGCCTCGTGACCCTTCGTCCGGGTCAAACCCCGTTCTTTAGCCCATCGACCGTTACCGTCCATAACCACTGCTACGTGTTGTGGTAGTTGATCGGATGGAATGTGCGGCGGTTGGGCCCCAGAGGCATGCGGCTCGGGCTTACGAGGGTCTTTCGTCATGTTCGTTCCACTAACCGCAGCGATCGTAGTCCCCGCTCGAGATGCCACTGAAGAAATGCCGCTACCAGCGAGCTACCCTCTCTTCGATGTCGCTCATCCGAGGCTTCCGCTGTTGACCAGTCTCCGGACAGCAATGCCCCTAGCAGCCGTAATGTCTCCGGGCGTGGTGAACTCGATCCCGGCGGCCGGCACTCACTGCAGACTGAACCCCCAGAAGCGAAGTGGAAACCTCGATGAGGGCCGTTGGCACCGCAGCGTGCACAGTCCGTAAACGACGGCGACCAGCCTGCGACCGCAATCGATCGCAAGAGATAGGCGTCCAGGATGAGCCCTGGATCATGTTGTCCATCGGTCAATGCCCGCAGCCCCGCAACAAGTAACAAGAACTGCTGTGTCGCGGGCTCATTTTCTTCAGCGGTAAATCGTTCAGCTGCCTCCAGCATGGCTGACCCAGTCGTCCATCGCGGATAGTCATTACAGAGAACCGAACCGTGCGCCTGAACCGACTCGGCCTGAGTCACGGTGTCCAAAGAGCGACCCTGATACAGCTGTACGTCCACATGGGTGAATGGCTCCAACCGAGCACCGAATCGGCTCTTAGACCGACGGACACCTTTGGCTACCCCTCGGATCCGACCATTTTCCCGGGAAAGCATCGTGATGATTCGATCAACTTCACCTAAATCGTGCGTGCGTAGCACCACGGCTTCATCCCGATAGGTACGCATTTGGCCATTGTCCCACTGACACGCGCCAAAGCCGGTGAAGGCCGCTCCCCGGAGTGGGATTAGGCTGGGCTCGTGAGCGAAGGTACCGGCGGTGAGCACCACACCAGTCGCTGGCGCCGCGTCCGGATTCCCGACACACTCAAGCCGCCACCGAAACCGGAACACACCGGGGGTGAGGCGATAGCTGCTCGTGGCAAGCCGAAACCAGCCCTACCCGTAAGCGACGAGGTGCAACTTATTGCGCTCGAGCCTCGATTACTTCGGCGAGCGGTCATCTTGCTGCTGGTCATCCTCACCGTGTACCAGTTGGCGCTTTGGCTGTTCGGCGCCACTGGTCATTTTCTTTTTCTGATTTTGCTAGCTTGGCTCGCCGCCATTGCTATGGAACCGGCAATCCGCTGGTTCGAACGTCGTGGAACTAGTCGAGGCGTCGGCACTTCAATCACGATGTTTATTGGCGTCATCCTGTTCGGCGCCGTGATCGTTATGTTTGGCGGGGTCTTCTCTGCCCAGATTGCCCAACTGGCGCGCAGCCTGCCAACGATCATCAATGAGGTTGTGCTGTGGATAAATGGTCAGTTTGATCTCAACATCAATCCCAATGAGATCATTCAGCAGTTCAATCTGGATGCCAATATCATCGCTAACTTCGCAAGTGATTTCGCCGGCGGCATCGTTGAGGCGTTCGGTTCAGTCTTTGCGGTGGTCTTCGATCTGCTGACGGTTTTGGTTTTCTCTTGGTACTTGGCCGCAGACAGTCCACGCCTTCGCCGGACTATTGCTTCCTGGCTTCCGCCGGCACGGCAACGAGTGATGCTTAAGGTGTGGGATATCAGTTTGGCTAAGGCTGGTGGTTTTGTGGCATCCAAGCTGATTTTGGCTCTGATCTCAGCGGTCGCTCACGCGGCGTTCTTCTGGCTTATTGATCTGCCCTATTGGCTGCCGATGGGCGTGTTCGCAGGCTTCACGGCACAACTGATTCCCATCATCGGAACCTACTTAGGGGTAGCCGCGCCACTGGTTATTAGCCTGACCGATCAGCCAACCGACGGAATCTGGATCATCGTCTTTGCCACGATCTACCAACAGATCGAAAACTACTACCTCACACCTCGAGTGAGCCGAGCCACGATGGATATCCACCCTGCCGTCGCGCTCGGTGCGGTCTTTGCAGGCATCGCAATTTGGGGACCCATTGGTGCACTGATTGGTATTCCCATTGCGGCTGCGATCATCGCGGTCTTGGACACCTACGGTGAACGTTACGAAATCATCGCTGAGATGTCAGACGAACATCAGACGAAAGATCCGCCAGAGCGAGAGACCGCCACACACAGTCTGGATGACGACGGACCGGACACCGTTCCAGCCGGCAGACCGTCGGACGGGCACTCCGGTTAGAAACCGAGTCGGTTCATCTGTTTCGGATCGCGCTGCCAGTCCTTAGCGATTTTTACCCGTAAGTCCAAAAAGACTCGGGTCCCTAACAGTGCCTCTATCCGCTTACGTGACTCGGTTCCGATACGGCGAATTCCCTCGCCACGACGCCCCACCACGATGGCTTTTTGACTGTCGCGCTCGACGAATAACCATGCGTTGATATCCACGAGCGGATCGGATTCGGGCCGACCCTCACGCTGCTGCATCTCCTCAACAACCACAGCGATCGAGTGTGGCAGTTCGTCTGACATCCCCGCTAAGGCCACCTCACGGATTATTTCTGCCACGAGTGATTGTTCGGGTTCTTCGGTTATAACGCCGTCGGGATAAAGCGCTGGTCCTTCAGGGAGATCTCGAAGCAGAAGTTCGGTCAAGATCTCCAATCCATCCCCGTTCGCAGCACTTACCGGAACGATCTCATCCCAGTCGCGCTCCGACTTCTCCCCCAAATCGGCCACTGCCAAGAGCTGTGCGCCGATCTGCTCACTTCCCGCTAAATCAGTTTTGGTGACTACCGCGATCCGCCGACCACGATTAGCAGTTGCAGACTCTCGCGCGATCAACCGATCACCCGGACCGGGTTTTTCATTAACTGGAAAACACTGCACCATGACATCGACCTGAGCCCAGGCTTCTCGTACTTGATCGTTTAGCCGTTTGCCGAGAAGAGTCCGGGGTTTATGTAAACCGGGCGTATCCACCAAAACAAGTTGAGCCTCGGGACGATGAACGACACCGCGAATGACGTGGCGCGTTGTTTGCGGTCGCTCTGAGGTGATGGCGATCTTTTGGCCCACCAGCGCATTTACCAAAGTCGACTTACCGACGTTTGGCCTGCCAACTACGCACGCGAAACCAGATCGCATCGCTTCAGCTCATTTCTTCGGAGGAGATCGGATTACCGGAACTATCCGCCCGGATCAGCGTGCGACAGCCGAGATCCGCAGCCGCTGCCCTGCCCTTATCGCTATCACCGACGACTGCGACGGCCTCAAGTCGCTCGGCACCGGCTGCCGCGGCCTGAGCGACCGCTACCTCGACCGCACTTAGGTTGAGTGAGGGCAATGTCACCTCAGCTCCAGCGTAGGTCCGTCCGGTGTTATCCCGAACGGCAGCGCCCGCTGCGGACTTGATGCGTGCCTGGGCCGCGCGGGCAAGCACCACTAGCTTCTGATCGTCAGGACTCAAATCCGGTGTCACTCATCTTCCCCTTTTGCCTTGGGATCGACAGCCTTGAGGTCAAATTTTTCCGGCGGAATAGCCACGATCGTCCCGATTCGGTTCCGACGGCCTTCAGCTGATTCGGCTCGCAGCCGCCAACCTTGCTCGACAATCTCTGCCCCCGGTATCGGTACCCGGCCAAGCCGTAGCGCAAGTAGACCGCCCACAGTGTCGACTCCCTCAACATCGCCATCTAGATCGATATCCACAGCCTCTCCGAAATGATCCAGTGACACCCGGGGACTGATTCGAAGTTGGCCATCAGCCAAGGACACAATCTCAGGAACTTCCTGGTCGTACTCATCTGCTATCTCACCGACGATTTCCTCCAGGATGTCCTCAATCGTTACCAGTCCCGCCGTACCCCCGAACTCATCCACAACGATCGCCAAGTGCTCCCGATTCGCCTGCATTTCGCGCAACAGATCGTCTACGGGTTTACTATCCGGGACGAACGAAACACTACGCATCAGGGACTCAACCCGCTCCGAGCGATCGGCATCTCGATGCTCGAACAGACGTTGCATAACGTCTTTAAGGAACATCACGCCGACGACATCATCGGTCCCCTCGCCGATAACTGGAATTCTAGAGAAGCCGGATCTCAATGCCAGCGACTGAGCCTGTCGCAGGTTTTTACCCCGTTCAATGAACACCATTTCCGTTCGCGGAACCATCACCTGACGAGCAGTTGTGCCACCCAGATCGAAAACCGAATGAATCATGCGGGACTCCTGGTCTTCAATCAACGCAGCCTTTTGTGCCGCATTGACCAGTTCGCGAAGCTCCGCCTGAGTGCTAAACGGGCCAGTGCGATAACCGCGACCTGGAGTTATAACGTTGCCCAGCAGAATAAGTAGTTTCGTAACCGGCCCTAAGACCGCGGTAACCAGTTTTGTCAGACCCAGAGTTGCTAGCGCGATTCTGGTTGGGTGCTGTCGACCAACCGTTCGTGCGGAAACACCAAAAAGCACATAAGACAGTGTCCCCATGATTGCGGTAGCCAGCACCAGTTCCCATCCAAATGACCAGCTCAGCAGTTCCGCGACCAGACCGATGACTGCTGCGAACGCGGTCAGGGCGGTAAAGGTACCAGCCAAGAGTAGTGCGTTGACGTATTTGACTGGGTCATCAGCAACAGTCAAAAGCTTTTCCGCACGACCATTTCCCGAAGCGATCTCTTCCTCGAGTCGGGCCCGAGATAGCCGAGCATATGACGCTTCTGCAGCGGCGAACAGCCACGCGAGTGCTACCAGGACAATGATCAGTAATAGCAGCCAAAACTGCCCGCTCATTCACCAGCTCCAGACGCCAGTTGCGCCTCGTAGCGCGACACCAGCTCGCGCTGTCGGCCAAACATGACAGTTTCTTCTTCCGGCTCAACGTGGTCATGCCCCAATAAGTGCAGAACTCCGTGTGTCAGCAGGATTCGTAACTCATGTGCTTGATCGTGACCAGCCACGACGGCTTGACGATCTGCAACCGCCGGGCACAAAACAACATCTCCCATAACACCCGAAGGAGGCGGCTCGTGCGGAGCTGGTTCACGCAGATCGTCCAATGGGAAACTCAAGACATCAGTTGGTCCTGGCTCGCCCATCCATTCCGCATGAAGCGCAGCCATAGCCTCTTCGTCGACCAGCGAGATAGATAGTTCGGCGTCCGGTGCCATACGCAGTTCGTCGAGTAGAAACACAGCCAACAAAGTGAGGTCGGCAACTGGCGAGTCATCACCGGTGTCGTTACTAATGTCAAGATTTCTATCTGATGCGGTGGTCACGCTGCTCACTTCGGTGATGGGATTTGGCGCGCTCGTCATAGCGTCCGTAGGCCTCCACGATCCGTCCAACAAGTTTGTGTCTTACTACATCCTGCGAATCCAACCGACAAAAAGCAACGTCATCGACGCCAGAGAGAATTTTTTCTACGACACGTAAACCTGATGACTGCCCACCTGGGAGATCTACCTGGGTTACATCTCCCGTAACCACCATTGTGGAGCCGAAACCAAGTCGGGTTAGGAACATTTTCATCTGCTCAGGCGTGGTGTTCTGCGCCTCGTCCAGGATGATGAACGCATCGTTGAGGGTCCGTCCGCGCATATATGCCAGTGGGGCGACTTCGATGGTGCCACTAGCCATCAACCGCGGGATGGAGTCTGGATCCGTCATATCGTGAAGTGCGTCATAGAGCGGGCGAAGGTAAGGATCGATTTTGTCGATCAAAGTACCTGGCAGGAAACCTAGTCGTTCACCAGCCTCAACCGCAGGTCGCGTCAAGACGATGCGATTGACTTCCTTCTCCTGCAACGCCTGGACGGCCTTAGCTACAGCAAGATAAGTCTTACCGGTCCCGGCCGGTCCGATACCGAAAGTGATGGTGTGGCTGTCAATCGCATCGACGTAATGCTTTTGACCCAAAGTTTTCGCGCGAATCGTGCGACCTCGTGACGAGAGGATATTCGCGGTCAGCACGCTGGATGGTTGTTCGTGGCCTGACCGAAGCATGGCGATAGATCGCTCTACTGCATCGGGGGTGAGGGGCTGACCAGTGTCTAAAACCGCGAGCATCTCCATAAACACTCGCTCGCACATTTGTACGTCTGGTTCAGCGCCGGCGATGGTGAGGAGGTTGCCTCGCGCATGGATATCTAGCCCAGGGAAAGCATCTTCAACGACCCGCAATAAGGAATCGCCAGAACCCAACAAGGCCACCATCGGCTGGGTATCCGGAACGGTTAATCGCGCTTCCGCGGTCACCGACGCCATTCGCACCTCTCAACAGGATTTACCCAATGGTAATGGCGAAATGGCAAAAGTTGCATAAGGAAACTATCCGGCTGGCCAAGTCAGTTGTCTGCCACCAAGCACATGCAGATGAACGTGGTGCACACTTTGCCCGCCCTCATCTCCCGTGTTGGTAACGAGTCGGAACCCTTCATGGATATCCTCTTGCTTGGCGACTACAGCCGCGGTGCTAATAAACCGTCCGGCAAGTTCGGCATCGGCCTCTGCTATTTCAACGATATTTTCGTAGTGCTTAATCGGGATGACCAGCGCATGCGTAGGTGCCGTTGGACTGATGTCATTAAATGCGACGAAATCCTCGTCGCGATAAATCACATCCGCCGGAATCTCACCAGCGGCGATACCGCAAAACAAACAGTCACTCATGGCAACAGCCTACTCAGGTGCGTTCGCATGACTATGGCAGCGACTACATTACGCCTCACGATCAACCCCACCGACCCGAACGCGCAGCGACAACCGATACCCCTGCGACTCCAGCAGTTGAGGTCCGCAATACCGAGTCACCCAGACGTACTAACTGTGCGCCGGCGGAAACGAAACTATCGGCTTCGGCATCAGTAAGACCGCCCTCGGGACCAACGATCAGAAGGATTTCATCGGTATTCGAGAGGGGTGTTCGGGCCAGCCGTTCTGCGGCATCCTCGTGCAGCACAAAGACTTGAGTGTGCGTTGCGAAAAGTTCGATGACCTCACGCGTCGAATGCAAATCTGCGACCTCTGGTAACCAGGATCTTCGAGCTTGCTTACTCGCAGCTCGGGCAGTGGAACGCCAGCGCCGCAGTCCGCGTTCACGACGGTCAGCCTTCCATACCGAAATGCTGCGTTCCGCCGACCATGGCACGATTCGATCCACCCCGGACTCGGTGAGCATCTCGACCGCAGACTCACCACGATCCCCCTTAGCCAAGGCCTGTACAACCGTTAGTGTCGGATGCGCTTTTTCCTCATCAGTAACTGATTGAACTGCCACCGAAAAGGCCTCACGTGCCAAATCACATACGCTCCCTACCGCTCGTCGGCCGGCACCATCCACAAGTTCGACAGTCTCACCAATGCGTAGCCGTAACGATCGAGTTCCATGCTTTCCCTCGTCACCTGACACCTCAACGTCGGTGCCGGAAGAGACTTCAGCGAGCAGCTCCGGCGACAGCATAAAGACCGGTGGACTCATCTGCCGGAAAACGCATCCCTAATGCGACCGAAGAACGTCGGTTCCTGCTCCACGGGATTGACCGTGATCTTTTCTTCGTCGCGAATCGCCGCGAGTTGCTCTAGTAGTGCTCGTTGACCCGCATCCAGTGAGGTTGGCGTGAGGACGTCGAAGTGGACGATCAAGTCGCCTCGCCCTTGGCCTCGCAGATGGGGAACTCCCTGATCTTTCAGGACTCGTTGCGATCCCGATTGAGTCCCAGGCTCGATATCGACAATTTGTTCACCGTCTAGAGTCTCCAGCGGAACAGTCACGCCCAGAGCGGCAGCTGTCATCGGCACGGGCAGAGTGCAGTGAAGGTCATCGCCTTTGCGGTGGAAAATCGGGTGTGCCTTTTCTTGCACCTCGATGTAAAGATCTCCCGCTGGCCCTGCGCCAGGTCCAATTTCACCCTCGCCTGCTAACTGGATGCGTGTTCCCGTCTCCACTCCAGGCGGCACTCGGAACGCAACTGTTCGCTTGGTACGAACTCGACCATCGCCGGAGCACTCGTGGCATGGGTTCTGGATGATGTTTCCAAATCCGCGGCATTGTGGGCAGGCTCGAGTCGTCATAACTTGCCCTAAGAAGGAACGCTGAACCATCTGTACTTCGCCTCGACCCTTACACATCGTGCAAGT
>JAOZTQ010000251.1 GCA_029939085.1 Candidatus Nanopelagicales bacterium | reverse complement strand
CTCCACAGCATAGTTTTTGGATCGTTTTGGGGACTCTCGTGGGACTTCGATTCGACGCGTCGGGAACCGGTCGATCCGCTGTGCAGGCTTTGGTTGGAACTGCCGCTGGTGCAGTCATTAGCGCGGGGCTAATCCTGAGCATCGGAGACGATACTGCGATCTGGTGGGTTCTACTACCAATCACTTTGTTCTTCGCATCGTTCACTCCATCTACATTTTCACTTCTGACCGGACAGGCAGCATTCACGATTGCCGTCATTGTGCTCTTTTCTCTGCTCGAACCTGCGTCTTGGGTAACGGCCGAAGTGCGCCTAGAGGATGTCGCAATCGGACTCGGAATCGGCCTCATTGTGAGCATGTTGCTCTGGCCTAGGGGTATCGCGGGAATGTTGGATCGACGCTGTGCCGAGGCAATAAGTGCGTCAGCCAGATACTTTGAGTTGACCTTCGACTACCTTGCGGGCGGTCCCGTCGATACCTCTCAGCTAGACGCCAGCCAACAAAACGCATCTTCGTTCAACTCTCGAGCAAGAGACAGTCTGGACTTAGCAGTTTCACAACGCACTCCCGGTGAGACTCCAATAAATCGTTGGAGGACAGCGCTTTGGGCGACCCAGACGATGGAGATCAGTGCCCGATTGATTCGCACCGCATCACTACTGCTGGCGTCTAAAACTCCTGGCAAAACCGGAGTCATCCCGCCACCGCTGGCCGCACCGCTTCGGGCAGAAGCGAATCCATTAAGGCAACGAGTCGATGGAATCGTTGCCCTACTATTGGCAAACGATGCACACAACCCACCCGAAGATAAAGCGTCCAGTCGCCTTAGCCCCGTGTTGATGAAGTTCCGCGCGGCAACCGAAGAGTGGCTCGCGGACCCGGACCCATGGTTGGGAACCGGATCCGATCCGAGACCTGCAATTCTGGTCTGGATGTCTGATATGACTCAGATGGTTGTTATTGCGATTCAGGAACTTGAACAGGAGTTACGCAGCTGAGGCACCAGCCGGCTACCGCATCAAGAAGTTCATCTGAAATCGCAGCCTCCGCGTGACCGAACTCTCGCAGCCAGATTTGTGGTTCGTAGCTCGATAAATCGCGAGCTACCGCACCCTGCCGCGCTGAGTGAATAAGGGCACGCGGATGTTCCATGGGAAAGAATTCGTCCTGTGTTCCGTGAACGACCAGGAATGGAGTGGGTGCAATTTGGGCGGCCGCGTCAAAGGGTGAATCTGGCCAGGGCTCGGGCCACGGCGGCTCGATCACACGAGTCTTCATAAACCTCCGGACGAACTGTCGTCCCATCGGGTTCTCGACTCCGAAGTGCAGGCGGCGCATAACTGGTGTGCCCCGGTAGTTCCAGAAAGCTGGACCGCTCACGGAGACTACACCTGCAACACCTCCTGCTAGCCCGGCATATCTCACCACAACAGCCGCACCCATCGAAAAACCAACCAGAACTATTCGAGACCACCCGCGCGACTTCGCCCAGCTCACGGCAGCACCCACATCGGCTACTTCTCGATCACCCAAAGTGCATTGACCGGAGCTAGCCCCATGGCCTCGCATATCAAAAGCAATCACTGGAACATTGCGAGAGATCCGCTCGATAACGCGGTAGTTGATTGGTTTGTCAACCGAACCTGAGAACCCATGTACGACGATGGCGCCCACTAACGGCGGCTCGGCTGTCGAGGTTGCTTGTTGCAATAGTTGGGCCGAAATTCGCACGCCATCGTCGGTGAGTAGGGTCCGGCGGACCCTTCGCATTGATTCACCACTGGACACGGTCGGCTATTCTTCCATCATTGGCACCCATGGAGGGCGGATGAGGCTATTACTCCTGACATCCCAGCCAGGTCCGGCTGCCAACGTATTACCTGCCATCGAATTACTTACCCATACGATTCGGGTGCTTCCGGCCGAGGGATCGATACTCCTGGACGCTCCACCTCATGACACGATTCTGGTTGATGGCCGGCAATCACTACCGCAAGCTCGCTCACTCACCCGATTCATCAGGGCTACCGGAGTGACTGTTCCCTTGGTGCTCATCATCACCGAGGGTGGGCTCGCGGCGATTCAATCCGATTGGGGTGCTGACGATTTCTTACTTGATACCTGCGGTCCAGCCGAAATTGAAGCTCGATTGCGAGTATGTGCGGCGCGTTCGGCTAGTGACTCGACATCAGAAGACGAGGAGTCGCCGGATCAAATCAAGCAGGGAGCACTAACTATTGATGAATCTGCCTATACGGCCGTACTTGCCGGAGACCAACTTGATTTAACGTTCAAGGAGTTCGAACTCTTACGATATCTGGCTAGTAACTCTGGGCGCGTTTTCACGCGTGCTCAGTTATTGCAGGAAGTCTGGGGTTACGACTACTACGGCGGCACCCGCACCGTGGACGTTCATGTTCGTCGATTGCGAGCCAAACTCGGTCTTGAGTACGAGGCCCTGATCGGTACCGTGAGAAATGTGGGTTATCGATTTGTCCCAGATGCCGCCGAAGACCCGGAACCACAAACCACTGGTTGATATGACACACGATCTCAATCGGCTGCCAGGCAGCCAAGCTCCCCTGCATATAAGTCGAGTAGTTGATGCAGAGCAGAGCTACAGCGGTCGGCGTCCGCTTGGTGAACGAATGCGTAATGCCCTCAGC
>JAOZTQ010000040.1 GCA_029939085.1 Candidatus Nanopelagicales bacterium | reverse complement strand
AGTAAATGAGTCACTCGACAATCCTGCCCTGGAGTGAAGAGCTCACTGAGTATGACTTTGGCCCCCAGCATCCGTTAAGTCCAATCAGGGTTCAGTTAACTCATGATCTAGTTTGGTCATTCGGTTTACCGCAAACCGAAAATCTTCAAGTTGTGGGAGATGTGCCGATTGCTGACGACGAAACTCTATTGCGAGTCCATACGCCCGAGTTGCTGACGGCAGTCAAGCAGGGGGGCCAGGACCCCAACTTTATGGACCTAAAGCACGGTATCGGGACAATGGATACGCCGGTGTTTCCCAATATGCATCAGGCAGCCGCTCGAGTTTGTGGCGCGACACTCACCACAGTTCAGTCCGTTTATCACGGTCGTAGTGACCATGGCGTCAACTTTGCAGGTGGGCTGCACCATTCCATGCCGGATTGTTCGGCGGGATTCTGCGTCTACAACGATATAGCGGTGGCCATTCAATGGCTTCTAGACGAAGGCGTAGAACGGGTGGCCTACATCGATATCGATGTACATCATGGTGACGGGGTTCAGGCAGCTTTTTGGGATGATCCTCGGGTGCTCACAATCTCAATCCACGAGAGTCCCCGCACGTTGTTCCCGGGGACCGGGTGGGCCACTGAAATCGGTGGCCCTCGTGCCCTAGGCACTTCGGTAAACATCGCGCTCCCAGCCGGCACTGGGGATCAGGGCTGGCTTAGAGCCCTTCATGCGGTTGCCCCGGAAGTTCTCGCGGCGTTCAAACCTGATTTTGTGGTTTCGCAGCACGGTTGCGATAGTCACTTCGAGGATCCGCTGGCGAGTTTGGCTGTTTCCATTGATGGTCAACGCATGGCGGCGGAAGCAATACATCGTTGGGCGCACAGTTACGCTGACGGAAACTGGGTGGCTACCGGTGGCGGTGGTTATGAGTGGCTCAACGTGGTGCCCCGGTCCTGGACGCATTTAGTTGCTGAAGCCTGTGGTTCACCAATCTCCCCGGATTCACCGCTGCCGGTTGAGTGGCGAGAGATGGCAGAGGCCAAGATGGGTCGTGAGCCGCCGGAAACTATGACCGATGGTTATGACCCGTGGCCCAAACTGTGGAGTTTGGGGCAAAATCGCCAGGATCCGGTCGATGCGGCCGTTATAGACACTCGTCGGGCAGTTTTCCCTTATTTGGGCGTCTCCGATGAGGATGATGATCTTTAATTCCTGATCTTTCCGGCCTGGATATAACCAATGTCACACTCGTGAGAAGTGCTGCAACCGTGATGCCGGCAGAGTCAGCTACCACGGGGCAGTAGGCTGTAGGGGTCGGGGAGTTAATGACAACCTGATATGAGAGCCGTCAAAGGACGGTCCATCGTGATGTGAGGTTTCCTATGGGGTCTGTGGTCAAGAAGCGGCGTAAGCGGATGGCGAAGAAGAAGCACCGCAAGCTGCTCAAGCGCACCAGAGTGCAGCGCCGCAACAAGAAGTAGGGCAGGCTCCATAACGCATCCAGGGAGGAGGAAACCATGGGCCAAGTAGTTCTGGTTACCGGTGTATCGCGATATCTGGGTGGTCGGATGGCGCAGATGCTGACCAGGGATCCTCGAGTGGATCGTGTTGTCGGAGTCGACGTAGTGCCCCCACCGGAAGACATCGGTCGCGCGGAGTTTGTGCGGGCCGACATCCGGAATCCAATAATCGCGAAAGTTATTGACGCGGCCAAGGTCGACACCGTGGTTCATATGGGCGTCATTGCGACTCCGCTTCAAGCGGGTGGTCGTATGTCAATGAAAGAGATTAACGTCATTGGCACTATGCAGTTACTGGCAGCATGCCAAAAGGCGCCTAGCCTCCAGCGATTGATTGTTAAGTCAACCTCTTCTGTTTATGGTGCCGGATCCCAAGACCCGGCCATGTTCTCCGAAGCTGTGGAACCACGGCACGCGCCTTCGTCGGGTTGGGCAAAGGACTCTGTTGAAGTCGAGGGTTACGTGAGAGGTTTTGCACGGCGGCGTCCCGACGTAGCAGTAACTACTTTGCGATTCGCAAACTTCATCGGTCCGACAGTCGAGACCGCGATGACGGGATACTTCAGTTTGCCTATGGTTCCTGTGGTGATGGGCTACGACGCGCGTTTGCAGTTCGTACACGAAGATGACGGACTGCGTGCCATCCACGAGGCAACCGTGGCGGACAAGCCCGGTCTCTACAACATCGCGGGTGACGGAATCCTCCTACTATCTCAAGCGATTCGGATGGCTGGTCGGCCGCCATTGCCGTTACCGCCACCTCTTGTGCCACTTACTGGGCGGGGAATGATCAAAACTGGTCTTGCCGATTTCAGTCCGGAACAGGTCCGATTCCTCACCTACGGTCGCGGCATCGACACTTCCCGTATGCGCGAAGAACTCGGATTTGAACCCAAATACACAACGCAAGAGGCGTTCATGTCCTTTGTCGAGGGTCGTGGCCTCAACCGCATAGTTTCACCAAAGCGGGTCGGTGCGGCCGAACAGGCGCTGGCCTCGGTATTGACCACGGGAGGTAGTCATGTCTGATGCGCGAGTTATTCCTATCGTTGCGGAATCGGACGAACCCGAAGCTGCGGCGGAAGAGACAGCAGCAAGCACAGCTCAGCCAGCGAAATCTAATCCGCAGCGCAAGAGCAAGAGTAAACGTGAAAGCAGTGAAACTGCGGACGCGGCAACGGGTCCGTTGCCTAGTGACGATGAATCACGTGACAAGAGTGATGGTGAACAGCTGCCGGGATCAGATTACGAGCGCCCGACCTGGGATGAGCGAGTTGCTGGAGCGCTAGCTTTTCTGCGTCGCCGCGTAACTGGTGAGTACTCCGTAGATGAGTTTGGTTTCGATCCGGAACTATTGGAGCAGCTTCTCATGGCTCCGTTCCGACCGCTTTACGAGAAGTGGTTCCGCGTGGAGACCCGTGGCCTTGAAAATGTTCCCGATGAGGGGGGCGCACTCGTAGTCGCAAACCACTCCGGGACCATCCCGCTGGATTCAGTTATGACCCAGTTGGCGCTGCTGGATCATCATCCCGCTCATCGGCATCTCCGAATGCTTGGAGCTGACTTGGTGTTCCAGAGCCCCTTTATTGGTGAGTTAGCTCGAAAGAGCGGATCCACTCTGGCGTGTGCGCCGGACGCTAAGCGGCTACTCACTCGCGGCGAACTTGTCGGTGTCTGGCCAGAAGGATTCAAGGGTATTGGGAAGCCTTACAGCGAACGCTACAAACTGCAGCGATTCGGCAGAGGGGGATTCGTAGCCGCCGCATTAGAGGCTCGGGTACCTATTATTCCGACCGCAATCGTTGGTGCCGAAGAAATCTATCCACTCATCGGCGATGCCAAGACCCTGGCTCGGCTTTTGGGATTGCCGTACATCCCGATCACACCGACTTTCCCCTGGTTGGGTCCACTGGGTATGGTTCCGATGCCAAGTAAGTGGATCATTATGTTCGGCGAACCGATTCACACCGAAGAGTTCCCGGAAGGATCGGCTGACGATCCAATGCTGGTCTTCAACCTGACCGACCAGGTGAGAGAGAATATTCAGCAGCAGCTATATCGACTTCTGGTCCAGCGGCGTTCCGTTTTTGTCTAACGACTGCCGGACTTACTAGATCACATCCGCGAACTAGTTAGGTTTCGAAAGTTTATCGCCGTCGCCCGGCAGCGACTCCTGCCGCCGTTCCCGCGGCAACTAGACCTGCAAATACGGCGGCGGACACACCGGCCCGTTTAGCGGTTCGCTTCCCCCGGAAGTTATATATGGGCCAACTGTTGTCTCTAGCCTGCTCTTTTAGGTCACTGTCAGGATTCACTGCTACCGGGTGCCCGACTGTTGTGAGCATGGGCAGATCGTTGGCCGAATCTGAGTAAGCCCAGCATTCGGACAGGATGTAGTTCTCCCGACGAGCCAGCGCTCGGACTGCTTCTGCTTTGGACTGACCGTGAAGTGGATATCCAACCAGATGGCCGGTGTAGTGGCCATCGACGGTTTCCGCCACGGTCCCCAATGCACCAGTGAAGCCCAGCCGCTCGGCGAGAATTTTTCCTATTTCGACCGGTGTTGCAGAAACTAGCCAGACCGGCTCGCCGGCATCGAGATGCTTTTGGGCTAGGGATATTGTTCCGGTCCACATCTTGTCGCTGATGGTGTCATCAAAAACCTCTTCGCCTAAACCGACAATCTCGCTGACAGAGCGTCCCTTGACGAAAGACAGCCCCGCCTCAACCGCCTCGGCCATCTCATCCATATTTTCGCCCCCCAGCAAACTGAAACGCAGTTGGGCTATGGCGAATCGAGCGATATCACCACCATCGATCAGGCCATGACTGGCCGCACCTCGCGCGAAGTGAAACATGCTCGAACCGTGCATCACGGTGTTGTCGATGTCGAAGAAAGCGGCTGCTCCCGGGGTTCCGGTGGGCTCAACCTCAGTCTGTTTGTCGGGATCAATTGAGGTGGCCTGCTCAGCGGCAGCTTCACCGGTCCGGCGATAACGCTGGCGAATTTTGGCGAGTTTGGTCGGCACATGCCAATCTTAGCGAGACGTGTTGTGTCAGACTCTCCTGCGTGGCAACAAACCTGGCGGATGTGGTCAGTGAATCGGCGCAGCAGAGTCCTGCGCGCGTAGCAGTAATCGACGGTGAACGACGAATAACCTATGCGGGGCTCGACGATCGAATCACCGCATTTGCGGCTGGACTCTCATCCTGTGGCGTCCAACCGGGAAGCAGAGTTTTCTTGATGTTGGGTAACCGACTCGAATTCGTTATTGCCTTCTATAGTGTGCTGCGGGCGGGCGCGGTTGCGGTGCCGGTCAATCCACGGTGCACATCGGCAGAATTGGAATACATGATTGGCGAGGTAACACCTCGGCTGCTCATTAGTGAACACGAATGCGCTGGTGTGATCGCCGGTGCAGATTTAGGAAAATGCGCGACGATCGCCGCTGGTGGCAGTCAGTGGGAAGCAATGGAGTCGCTGGGCGATCCGGAGCTACTCCCACAAGAAACAGACGCTGCATCACCGGCTGTGATGATGTTTGTGGCTGGCTATGAAGGTCGCCCCAAAGCTGCAGTTTTATCCCACGGAGCGCTGTTGGCAAATATCAACGCATTGCGGGAACTACCGGATCCAAAGCCGGTGCTGGAACAGGATGTCAGCCTGGCGGTCCTGCCCCTGTTCCACATCTATTCGCTCAACGCGGTACTTGGTCTCTCATTGGCCGTGGGCGCTTCCGTTGTCTTGAGTCAACGTTTCTATCCCAGAGACGCAATCGATCTGATCGAACAGCACCGCGTAACCGTAGTTGCTGGTGCTCCGCCCATGTACGTGGCCTGGAGTGCAGAGTTTGATCTTCGCGAGTCATTGGCGACAGTGCGGTTGTTGACGAGCGGTGGCGCGCCCTTACCGAGTGAACTTTATGCGCAATTTCCCACAATGGCGGGGCAACCGATTTGGGAAGGTTACGGTTTGACCGAATGTTCCCCAGTGGTGGCCACGAGTCTCGTGGCGGGAGTGCCGCGTGCTGGGTCTGTTGGAAAACCATTACCCGGAGTCGAAGTTCAAATTGTGGCTGAAGGCAGCTCCCCAGAAGAGCCAGACTCTGAGCCCGATGATTTTGATGTAGGCCAGATTTGGATACGAGGTACTTCACTGTTCTCTGGGTATTGGTCTGACGGTCCACCGCAACCCGATCCGGAACGTTGGTTCCGAACTGGCGATCATGGATACATCGATGATGATGGTTTTCTCTACATCGTCTCTGACCGCAGAGATCTCATTCTGGTTAGTGGTTTCAACGTCTATCCTCGTGAGGTCGAGCGCGTAGTGCGAGAACTTTCGGGTGTAGCAGACTGCTCGGTAACAGGCGTTCCGCACCCACTCACGGGCCAGGCCGTAAAGGTTAATGTGGTTCCTGAATCAGGTGGCTCAGTGTCTGCAGACTCTGTCCTCAGTTGGTGTGAGAGCCAGTTGTCCAGGTATAAGTGCCCGACCATCATCGAGGTGGTAACCGAACTACCTCGCGTATCTGGGGAAGAAATGGCTGGCGAACTCTCCTCATGATGCAAGGAGTCGTGCTCGTAGGAAAACCGGGTTGCCACCTTTGCGATGTTGCTCGAGAGGTGGTTGAACTAGTGTGCGCTGACTACGATCTTGACTTCACCGAAATCAACATCTGGGAAGACCCGAGAAGCGCTGATCGTTATGCAGATCGAATTCCCGTCCTATTGGTCGATGGCGCGGAAGTTGCCCATTTTCGAGTCGATCCGAATCGGCTTCGCGAAGTTCTGGATAGTCGTTGATCTAGCGGGCTGCAGCCTGCCGGTAACGAGAGATCCCCAGCGGAATAAAGACGATCAAGAGAATGGCGCAGGACAATACCGAGTAGAGGATCGGTTGATCCATGGGGAAAGAATCTCCTGGGTTATATCCCTCAGGCAGGTTACCGAAGAGTTGCCGGAGCGCCAGCGCAACCGCAGAAACGGGATTCCATTCCGCGATGGGTTGCAGCCAAGAAGGCATTGATTCGACCGGAACAAAAACATTGGAAATAAAGGTCAACGGGAAGAGCCAGATGAGTCCAGCAGTCTGAGCGACCTCAGGGTTCTTGACGCTGATTCCGATAACGGTGCCGACCCAGAGGAAAGCATAAGCAAACAGAGCCAGTAGCAAGAATCCTGCCGCGATCTCCAGGGCTGAAGAGTTCGTTCGCCAGCCGACTAAGAGCCCCGTGACTGCCATAGCGGACACGGTAAGAACGCCAAGCAGTAGATCGGATGTGGTGCGTCCAGCCAGTACCGCCCCCCGCCACATTGGCAGTGACCGGAATCGGTCGATGATTCCCGCCTGGATATCGGTAGCCATAGCCACCGTGGTGGTAGCACAGGAGAACGCGACAGTTTGGGCGAAAATACCGCCCATCAGGAACTCCACATATGAGCCACCTGGGACTTGAATCGCGCCACCAAAAACGAAGCGGAAAAGTAGAACAAACATCACGCTTTGGACGATTCCGAAGATGATGCTGTCGGGCGTACGCAATAGTCGGGTGACGTTGCGCCTTGTGATGGCGAGCGTGTCGTAGATTGCGGTGCGAGATTCGGAACCTTTCTCGACTGGCCGCTCGGTTGCCTGTGCCGTGCTCATGATTTTTCCTCCTCAGCCTCAACGCTTTGGCCGGTCAACGTCAGGAAAACATCGTCCAGAGTTGGGCGGCTTAAGCCAATGTCTACGACCGTCACGTTGCCGTCGAGACGGCGAATGGCATCAGCCAATATGGCAGCGCCGCCTTCAACTCGGACGGAAACCGACCGGGCACCTGGATCGGTCAGGGGCTCCTCGACTCCGATTCCCGCTAGGACCTGCGCAGCGGCTTTTACTTGATCGGTCTCAGCCACTGTTATCTCTAAACGTTCGCCACCAACCTGGGCCTTGAGTTCATCTGAGGTGCCCTTTGCGATCACTTTTCCTTGATCGACGACCGCGATGGAGTCTGCGAGCCGATCGGCCTCTTCCAAGTACTGCGTTGTGAGGAGTAACGTCGTGCCATCTCGTACGAGATCAGCGATTACATCCCACAGCCCTAGTCTGCTGCGTGGGTCGAGTCCGGTCGTTGGCTCGTCGAGGAAGAGAACCGGTGGATTGGCTACTAGAGCTCCGGCAAGGTCAAGCCTTCTGCGCATACCGCCGGAGTAGCCCTTGACCGGTCGATCCGCAGCGTCCACCAAGTCAAAACGTTCGAGAAGTTCGGTAGCTCTTTTTGAGGCTCCTTGACCACCTAGGTGGTAGAGCCGTCCGATCATCTTGAGATTCTCACGGCCCGTGAGATATTCGTCCACGGCCGCGTACTGGCCTGACAAGCCGATTCGACGCCGAACGGCAACAGGATCTTTGACAACATCGCAGCCTGCGACGACGGCACGGCCCTCATCAGGCTTGAGCAGCGTCGTAAGGACTCGAACCGTCGTAGTTTTTCCCGCGCCATTCGGGCCGAGTAGGCCCAAAACTGTTCCCTCCGGGACAACTAGGTCGACGCCGTCAAGTGCCCTTACCTCTCCACTGCGAGATCGAAATATTTTGACTAGCCCGGAGGCTTCAATGGCGGCCACGGTCCCTAGGATGCCGGTATCGGGTGCGGTGCGCTAGCCGGACGCGCACTGCGCTAGGCGGAATAGTCGGAGACGGCTGTGATTTCGACGTCCATCGAGTTGCCGTTGGGTAGTGAGTACGAGGCACTATCGCCGACTCGTTTACCTTTGATTGCTTCGCCGAGTGGTGATGTTGGTGAGTAGACCTCGATAGAGGCATGAGCGGCCTCTTCGCGAGAAGCCAATAAGAAAGTTTCCTCCATATCGAGGGCGGGAAAACGCACGGTCACAACTTTGCCGTGAGCGACCTCATCTTTTTCGGCATCTGGCTTCCCGATTTGAGCCGACTCCAGTAGTTGCTGAAGTTGTCGGATGCGAGCCTCATTCTTGCCCTGATCGTCTTTCGCCGCGTGGTAGCCGCTATTTTCTTTCAGGTCACCTTCCTCTCGGGCGAGTTCGATAAGTCGCACGATTTCTTCGCGCATAGGGCCCTCGCGTTCCGCCAACTCGGCTTGCAGCGCTTCAAAGGCCTCTTGAGTGAGCCATACCTCGGACATTTATCCGCCTCCGTGAGAGTTTCTCGACGACGGCAGACTACCGCGTGATCAGTGATTGGGTATGGGATCCCGTCTGGATGATGTGAACTGATCTGTAAGGATAGGCGCGTGTGGATACCGCGACATTTACTCTTTCTTGGCCGAAATTTCGTCATCATCCTCATAGCTTGTGCAATGGGAATTCAGGTTGCCGCCGCTGCACCCTCCTCCCAACCGACGGTTGCTCAGCAGACAGACCGGGATTTAGTGCAGGCGACAAAGCGGTTCGCCGTCGGTTCGGCGGCGCTGATCGATGTTTCGGTCGCCACTCTCTGGCGCAAGCCTGGGATTCACCGACGACTGGATCGACCGGCTGTGGCAGATCCGGTGAGGTTGCCCCGCTGGAATCGGCAGCTGAAGTCTGCCGCGCAGCGACGTTGGTTGGTGGGCCAAGTTCAAACGCAGGCGCTTTACGGCCAAGAAGTACTAGTTCGCGAGGTTAGAGGCGATTGGACCAAAGTAGCCGTAATCGACGAACCCGACTCGCAGGACCCTGCCGGCTTCCCTGGGTGGTTACCTTCCGGCCATTTGGTGCCTAAGGGGGATGTGCCGCGAATAACCGACGAGAGCGACTACTTGGTGGTTCGAGCACGAAAAACTCAGCTACATACCCCGAGAGGAAAAGTGGCGGTCAGTTACGGCACCCGGTTAATACCTAGCGCCGCGACGAACGATGTGGGCGGTACGAAATGGACCGCGGTTGAGACTACGCGAGGCCCTGGCCGGATCAAGTCCGCTGCGGTCTCTGAGCCAATGACCTTAAGTGTGCGCTCCATATTGAGTGAGGGACGTCGCTTCAATGGATTGCGGTATCTATGGGGTGGGCTGTCCGCATGGGGTATGGACTGCTCTGGATTGCTCTGGAATCTGTTTCGTGCACATG